>JBIPMU010000104.1:0-5169 GCA_044377205.1 Chitinophagales bacterium
ACATCTGTTTTATGATGCTCATACTCATGCTGAGTCATTGCCAAATGATTTTCTAATTTTATATTTTCTTCGTGGTGTGCCATAATTATATCTTTTAAATTACAATATTTTTATATTTTATATTACATTAAGTAGAAGGCTAAGAATACATATACCCATACTAAATCTACAAAGTGCCAGTATAATCCTATTTTTTCTACCATTTCATAGTGCCCCAAACGATCAAAATCTCCTTTTGCTGTTTTCAATAATAAATAAAGATTCAATACAACTCCTCCCAAAACGTGAAGTCCGTGAAACCCTGTAATTGTAAAAAAGAATGAACCAAATTGTTTTGCTACTAATCCATTTTCTCCTGCAAAATCAGAAGGCATAGTAGTCATAGTCATTCCATGGTCTATTAAGTGAGACCATTCAAAATATTGACACAATAAAAATAAAATACCAAACAAAATTGTAGGTATTAAATTTTTAATTACACCTTTACGATTCATCATAGCTCCTTCTTGTACGGCTCTTACCATAGTTACAGAACTGATAATCAAAATAAATGTCATGATACTCACAAATACCAATGGTAAATCTTTTAAATGATCTAGACCAGGAATAGGAATGGAACTAAACACTTTTGAAGCTTTTGGCCAAGCTTCTGAATTAGTCATTCTTAACGTAGCATAAGATACTAAAAAGGCAACGAAAGTAAATGTATCTGATATTAGAAAATACCACATCATTAATTTACCGTAGCTAGCCTTCATTGGCTCTACACCACCATTCCATGTACTTTTGTCTAAAGTTGTTGTTTGTGCTGACATATTAAAAACTATTTATATATAATAAATTTAAAAAATAAATAAATAAAAACCCATACCAATCCAATAAAATGCCAATACTGTGTCAACATACTAAAATGTAATTTGGCATTTGAAGAATTTTTATAGGGATTTTTAGAATAAGTAAGTGCTACTATTAGAAATAATATTAAAATTCCAATAACATAATGAAATCCATGAAATCCAGAAATCACATATATATATGATCCTGATGGATTTCCATTTAGTAATATATTTTGATCAACCAATTGCCCCCAACCTAAATATTGAAATACTATAAATACAATACTTAAGACACTAGTAATAATAGCATTCCATTTAAATGCAGAAAAATTATCTTTACTTAATGCATTATTTGCTATTTGAATAAAAAGACTTGAAATTATAATTATAAGTGTACTAACCAAAAACAAACTTGGTAATTCAACTGGCTCCCAATGCTTTATATCACCTTTTTTCACAATTAAAGCACTTGCTAAAGCCGTAAACAACATTACCATACTTCCCATACTTAAATATAGAGCAAACATCTTAGGATGTATCTTAGAATTTGTACTAGAAGAATTTAATGATATTGCCATATTAATAATTATAGAAATAATGAAATTAAAAATACTAGTAAGTAACCAAAGGAAAAGAACATTAGTTTTTTAGCTTCTGCATCTATTGCATTTCTAAAAAGTTTAAATGCTTGAAATGAAAATATAACGGAACTAATTAGAATGATACTAGATCCAATTATACCAATATTTTGTTGAAAAAAAGGATAAATTGAAAGCGGTATTAACATCAATGTATACATTAAAATTATTATAGTGGATGTTTTACTCTTTCCATCTTTTGAAGGTAAAAGCATAATTCCAGCTCGTTTATAATCATCATAACTAACCCAAGCAATAGCCCAAAAATGAGGAAATTGCCAAAAAAATTGAACTAGAAATAACCAAATAGCATTATGATCCAAAGCATTAGTAGCTGCTACATAACCTAATAGAGGCGGAAGCGCTCCAGGTATAGCACCAACAAATACTGCAATAGAAGAAATCTTCTTCAATGGTGTATAAAAAAATCCATACAACAATAAAGATAAAGCAGATAATAAAGCCGTAGTCGTATTAAAAACTAAAGCTAAAATAGACAATCCTGAAAAAGCAGTAATTCCAATAAAAAGTATTACTTCCATCCCTCCTAATTTATTCGTTGGTAATGGACGATTTTGAGTTCTATGCATTAACTTATCTGTATCTTTCTCAATATATTGATTAATGGCATTTGAAGAAAATGTAACCAAACTTCCACCTAAGGCTAAAAAAAACAACTTATAAAAATCAAATGAAAATTTACTTCCAAATAAATATCCAATTACGGAAGAAAAGACAACTAACATAGATAGTCTGAACTTTAACAAGACTACATAATGTAATGCTTTTCTTATAACTGAATTAGAAAAATTAGAAATAACTAACCTCATTTAATAATATAATTATTTTATTAATGTGCTTCTTCTCCTTTTTCTAAAGGTAGATGCTGAGGTCTATAGTCCTCATCACCAAAGCCAGTAGAATAGTCATAAGGCCACCTATGAACTTCCGGAATTTCTCCTGGCCAGTTTCCATGAAAATGCTCAGCAGGTGTAGTCCATTCCAATGTATTTGCTTGCCAAGGATTTATATTCTCTTCCGTTAATTTTCTACCTTTTAAAGCAGAATAAATTATATTTATTACAAATAATATTTGTAATAAGAAAGATATTATTGCAAAAACAGAAATAAACTTACTTACATCTTCAAAAATATTAAATGTTTGAAAATTAGAATACGTATAATATCTTCTAGGTAAACTCAACATAAAGTGCATAGGAATAAAAATTGCATAAGCTGCTATAATCGTTCCATAAAAATGAATATACCCTAATGTATCATTTAAAAATCTACCAAACATTTTTGGGAACCAATGATATACACCTGCAAACATAGCAAAGAATGCTGCTACTCCCATTACAATGTGAAAATGAGCTACAACAAAATAAGTATCATGCAAAGGAATATCAATAGCTGAATTTCCTAAGAAAACTCCCGTTAATCCTCCTGAAATAAACATAGAAACAAAACCTAATGCAAACATCATAGCAGGTGTAAGTCTCAAATTACCTTTCCAGATCGTTGTAATCCAGTTAAATACTTTAACAGCTGAAGGAACAGCAATCATTAATGTAAATATTACAAAAATTGAACCTATAAATGGATTCATACCTGTCATATACATGTGGTGTGCCCAAACTAAAAATCCTAATAATACGATAATACCTAAAGCATAAACCATAGCTCTATAACCAAAAACTGGCTTTCTACTATTAACAGATAAAACTTCTGAAACAATTCCCATTGCAGGTAAAATAATAATATAAACCTCTGGGTGGCCTAAAAACCAAAATAAATGTTGATATAAAATTGGAGAGCCACCTTTATAATCTTGCAAATTACCACCTAAAACGATATCAGATAAATAGAATGATGTATCAAAAATTCTATCAAACTCTAACAATAAAGCAGCACTTAATAATGGAGGGAAAGCCAAAATACCTAATATAGCAGTAAACATTAATGCCCATACTGGTAAAGGTAATTTCCACATACCCATTCCTTTTGTTCTCATATTAAGTATAGTAGCTACATAGTTCAATCCACCTAATAAAGATGAAACGATGAACAATGCCATACTAAAGAACCATAAATCGGTACCTAAACCACTACCTAAGTTTACTGCAGTATTTCTCATCCCATTCAAAGGAGGGTACATAGTCCATCCACCAGAAGCAGCTCCTGTTTGAATAAACAATGAACTTAACATTAATAATCCTGATAAAAAGAAAAACCAATATGAAAGCATGTTCATAAATGGAGAAGCCATATCTCTTGCACCAATTTGATAAGGAATCAATAGATTTGCAAATGTTCCACTTAATCCAGCGGTCAATACAAAAAACACCAAAATAGTACCATGCATTGTAACCAATGAGTAATAAAATTCATTTGTTATTTTTCCACCTTCAGCCCATTTTCCTAATAAAGTCTCTAGAAAAGGGAAAGTTTCATTTGGCCAACCTAGTTGTAATCTAAAAATAACAGATAACAAGGCGCCTATTATTGACCAAAATATTCCTGTAAACAAAAATTGCTTAGCAATCATTTTATGATCTTGACTAAAAATATATTTAGTTAAAAAAGTTTCCTCGTGATGATGATCATGCATATTATGAGAATTTACTGTATGTTCCATATTAAAATATTTTCTATTTTACTTATTTTCTAAGTTAAAAATTATTTTGCTAATTTATCTTTAATTGTTTCGTAGTGTGGTTTTTGAGCTGACATCCATTTTTCAAACTCTGCTTTACTTTCAACTTTTACATTCATTTGCATACCATAATGAGATTTTCCACAAAGCTCAGCACAAGCTAATTCATAAGAAAACTTATTAAATCTTGCTTCACCTGTTTCCGGATCATTTGCACTCCAAAATGGATTAGATTTTAATTCTTCTCTTGTTTCATCATTTGTTTTGGTAGGTGTAAATCCAATACCTGTAGGTACACCCGGTACACAATCCATTTTCAATCTAAAATGGGGAAGATAAAAACTATGAAGTACATCTAATGCATGTAAATTAAAATAAACTGGATTGTTTTTTATCATATGAATCTCAGATGCAAAGAAATCATCATGACTAGCAGGATCATTCCAATCTATACCTAATTCATTTTCAGGAGAAATATACTTTTTAGAAATAACTCTTCTTCCAAATTTTCCATCTTTGCCAGGATATCTTACAATCCAGTTAAACTGCTTACCTGTTACTTCAATTTGCATTTCATTAGTATTTCTTACTTTTTTATTAGGAAATACTTGATACCATGTATTCAATCCCATGACTACTAATACAGTCATAGCAAGTGCAGGTACTGATGTCCAAATGATTTCAAGACTACTACTATGTGCAAAAAAAGTTGCTTTGCGATTTTTACTACTTCTGTACATCCATACAAAACCAAATAAAGCAAAATGACAAAGAACAAAAACGATACCAGTAATAATAGCAGTTACAAAAAATAGATTATCTATTTGTACTCCAAAATTAGACGCAGATTCTGGTAAAGATGCATATGCTAATCTTTTAAAAGAATAAACAAAGCCACCTAAGAACAAAAGTCCAAATAATGTAAATAAGGTTGCATTTGTTTTACTTAATTTATAATAGTTTAATTCTTTTCCTTTGTGTTCTCTTATCTTTTCTACTATTCTAGCAAAAAGAAATACAACGGAATAAAATAATGCAA
>JBIPMU010000105.1:0-5161 GCA_044377205.1 Chitinophagales bacterium
TTTTAAAGATTATTTTTTAATTTAAAGGTCATGAAATTTAAGAAAAGAGGGCTTTTACTAGACCTTACAACTGTTAAAAAAACCAAAAAATGAAGCGTTTTTTAAATCACACATAATTGAAGGTCAATTTTTTATAAAAAAAACTAGCAAAAAAGAAATCATAAAATAAGTTAAAGAAAAAAATGAGATTAAAATATAATATACTTTTGACTTAAACATATAAAAACGTATATTTATGAAAAAAATCTTATTAACAGTGCTTGTAGGCTTTATATTAGCTGCAACATTCAACCAATCAAGAGCTGCCTTTCCAGTAAAACAAGCTCAAACCGTAGTGGTTTCGAATACTACTAACCAAACAAATGCTCCAATTGTATCTCAACAAGAATCAAAAGAAGAAGCTGTAGCGGAGGCTGCTGCAAAACAAGGCAGTGGAAAAAGCCAATTAGTTGCTTTATTGCTATGTATCTTGATTGGAGGATTAGGTATTCACCGTTTTTATCTTGGTTATACTTGGCAAGGGATTGTTCAATTATTGACCGCTGGAGGTTGCGGTATTTGGGCATTGATTGACTTAATTAGAATAATAACAGGTGACCTTAAGCCAAAAGATGGAGAATATGACAAAACGCTTTAATTTCTAATTAAAGTTTTTAAATATAATGGCTTAAGATTATTTCTTAAGCCATTTTTTATATAAATAATTGAAATAAATGAAAACAGTCTTAACTATAATTGTTATTGTATCAACATCAGTATTACATTCACAAAATAGCGAAAAGTTTGTGGGACTTTTAACTGTAGGGTCAAAAGAATCCTATTCGTATCAAATTGCTTATAAAATTGATGAAAAAAACAACATTTCGGGTTATTCTATTACAGATGCTAATAAACCTAACGAAACGAAATGTATGATTTCGGGTAAAATAGATTCTAAGAATAATACGATTTCTTTTGTAGAGTACAAAATTTTAGAAACAAAATCCAAAATACCTCAAAAAGATATGTGTTTTTTACAGGTAACAGCAAGATTTAAAAATATGATGGGCGCTCAGTTAATTTCAGGTAAATTTATAGGAAAGTATTCAACAGGGATTAAATGTAGTGAAGGTAAAGTAAATTTAGTAAGTCAATCAAGCATGCTTAAAATCGTAGACACACTCTATAAAATGAAGCTAGATACCACAAAAAAGGAATTGGCTCAGATCCAAAAAGAACTTCCTCAAGTAATTCAGAAAAAAGATAATGATAAAACTACGTTAAAACTTAATTCCGATACAATCATTTTAAAAATTTGGGATGAGGACAAAATAGATAATGATAAAATTAAAATTCTTATAAATAATAAGCCTGTAAAAGAGTCTTTAACCTTGTCAAAAGAGGAGTATGTAGTTAAAATCAAAAATTCTGAAAGTATTACAAGTATTGAAATCATTGCTTTAAATGAGGGATATTTACCTCCAAATACCTCTAGATTATTGCTCTTAGATGGTCCAAAGAAGCATTTATTTGTAAATACACTAACAAAATATCAATCATTACATTATAACTTTTCAAAATAGAGAAAGGCTATCCATCTTTTAATATTTTTTTAGCCTCTTTGTATTTTGGGAAATAAATAGCCACCCAATTCCAAAAACGATTGGAGTGATTCATTTCTATACGATGACAAAGTTCATGTATTATAACATAATGTATAGCCCACAAAGGCTGTAGAAATAATTTTGCCGAAAAAATTAGCTCTCCTTTTGAGCTACAGCTTCCCCATTTAGAATGTAAATTTTTTACAGTAATACTATTGATTGTTTTATTGACCGTAGATTTATTTATAGCCGGAATGTTATTTTGTAGCCATATTTCAAATAAAGGAGTAATAAGTTTTAATAAATGGGCTTCTATTGTTTTTGATGTATCATTTTCAGCCGTTTTGATGAAAATATTATTGCCATTTATTGAGCTTTTTTTCAAGGTTGAGTCTAACCGAAGTATATAAGGCACATCTGCCAAATAAAGCTCTTTCCCATCAAAAAGTTCAGATGCTATTTTGTGAGGTTTTTTCTTTATTTGTTCAATAGCCCATTTTTTCATTAGTTCTATTTGAGTTTCTCGCTCTTGAGGAGGCAAGAATGATGGGATTCGAATATTCAGTCCTTTTTGGGTAATACTTGCTCTCACACCTCTACGAGGCTCAATAATGATATAACAATCTATAGATTTTCCATTTACCTCAAAATTCTCCATTTTTTTCATGCTACAGCGTTCCTACTACTTTAAAAAAAGCATTTATAAATAATGCGCCATTATTTTTATGAGGGGGAACATAGTCTTTGAAGTCTTTATTTTTGCCCAACTTTTCTTTTTGTGTATCCCAAAAACTAATCCAGTCTAAATTCTTGTTAGAACGAAGAATTTCATTGATTTGCTTGAGAGCAGGGTCATTAATATGCATAGTTCCTACTTGTTTTGTAGACAAAATTTGTGCATTAGGAGAGCGCTCAAGCAGTTCAGGAATTTTATAATAACCGCCACAACTTCCCATAAAAATGAATTTTGGGGAACCGATCATTTGATTAATTGTTTTTTGACTATGATAACTATGTCCTCTATGAATAATAATGGAAGGTTCTAGCTGATTTACAGTCATGTATTCCGCTATGGCGGCTTGGCCCGTTATTTCAAACTGCGGCTTATTGGCAAATATTTCAATTTCTACGCCTTGCAACGAACTAATATATACATAAGGGCCTAGATCTTGTATCATCCAATTAGGCATGAGCTTGAAGGTATTGATGAAGCTTGTATAAGAAGCTACACCGTCTGCATCGTTATAAAAATAACAAGTTTCTATAATTTTCTTTTTATTATTTTTTAGCTCGTCTACTTTGATAGAAGTATATGAATGCTGCGCAAATTTCTGTTCCATTTCCAAAAACCATTCTCTATGTTCAGTGGCTCGTTTGCCTATATTGCTGGCAAGAAGACTATATACGGCCATCGCCAACTGGTCTTTTCGAGTTAACGCTTGATCATAAGCTCGTTTAATTTTGTATTGGAGCAATGTTTGAATTTTAGGATCATTACATTTGGCTATAAATTCAGAGATGGCAGCAGCATGCTCAAGCGCGTGAATATCGGCAAAATCAATATGAACAAATTTTTCCATAAATTTTTGCCTATCTATATCAGAGGCGGTATGATATTCAAAGAAAGAGCTAAATTTATCAAATTCTGCCAATAGATTGCAAAATTCTCTAAATCGATAATAGTTTACCGATTCAAAAAATAACATGAGATCAAAATTGCCCAGTTGGCTCATCATAGAGCCATAAAATTGATTAAAGGTAAAATCAAATAATTCTTCTCTTCCAAGAATCATAAACGAGTAAAGTTCTTTCCCCGTAAATTGTTTAATTTTGATCAATGAAGAATTTTGAGACGAAGCATTGTCATTGATTTGGCGTATCAAAATTAGCGATAGTTCGTTTTGCTCTGCTTCCACGCTATGTATGCCAAATGCATTTTTAGAAACACTTATTTGACATAATTTTTGAATATAATCTATTTGACTATTTCCTGTCAAGTGTGCTTCTTCTATGGTCATTTCTTTTCTTAAAATTTTATCGAGGAGTGTATAAGCCTTAGAGTTAAATTTATATTGTTCGTATATTGAAAATAAAATTTTTGAAGCTTCGTTGGGAGATGTATTTAGGGTTCTACATATTTCATTTTCTGGATTGGAAAGGTATTTTTTAATACTATTGGGTGCCGCGTATGCTATTTTCCCTAGGATTGATCCAAAATCAGTTCTATTTTTCAGAATATCTTTATTGTTAAATACAACTTGTGGTTGGTATTGGCATACATAATTGAGAAAGGGCTGTCCAATAGCACTTTTCATGATACCGCTAAAATTACTGTCTACTTTATTCAAATTTCGAGTCCAACTTAGCAGTGCAAACTGTGTTTTATTAATACTAAATGTTTGCTCTATTTGTTTAGTAATTCTGTATTCGCGTTCTCTTCGATCAGCTTCAGGGTTAAACCTTGTAGCTAACCAATGTTCATTTTTAAGTGAAGGAGTATTTTCTTTTTTATATTTTACTTTTTCTAAAATATAACTAATTGCTGTAATATCTAATGCGTTATATAGAGCCTGCGTTAGCTTTATTTTTTCAATAATTTCATAAAATCGAGTAAGTTTTTTTATAGGAATACTTTCAAGCATTTTAAGATTTACCCCATCTTCTTTTCCATTTGTAATATAGTTTAAAATATTAGCAATATCTTCTTTTTCTAACATTTCAACACACATTACCGTTAATAAAAAAAGTTCATCGGAATTAAAATCAGTAAAAACACTATTTCCATTTTCGATATATTCTTCAAAAAGCCATTTGCCACTTTTCGATAAATAATTAATAGCACTGTAGCGTCCAAAGGCTATTTCATCTTGGGCTATACGAAGTAGAATCTTTGTATAATTCATTTTATAAGCCATGAAATCAATTTCCTTTGTATCGTTAAATCCATTTTTTATTATTTCATTTATATAATTATAAAGTGAAGACCCATTTCCAAAAGATTGTTTAATTTTCATGATCTCAAGTATCACGAGATTATCACTATTGTTGGCAAAGTTTTGAAGATAGGGATTCATATCATATTGATATACAAATGTAGCAGGATCCATGATGATCAGTAGTTCCACAATTTTGTCAATAAAACTAAATGTATGTAGCTCTTCTAGATTATTATATATCCATCGCGGATTTTCAATACCTAGGCTTATTAGAATATTTTTAACGACATTCTCATTCGGAACTAGGGTAATAGCATTTAATATTTCTTCGGGATAATAAAGTGCAAATTCATGTAACTTGCCTTTTTCAGAATAATATATAATCGACGGAAAAAACCGTATTGCCTTTCTGTAACTATGATCTTCTATCTTTTTCTTAGCAAAAAGGTCGGTATTCGCATCTTTTAGAAAGAAAAACAATTGATTAAAATATAACATCTTGCTATTATCGGATAAGGAATCATCCATTTTTATTGACAACATAATATCTAATAAATCAACAAAAAGCAAGCTGTCATCTTCTTGATATTTGATTTTTAGTTTCAGATATTCATTATCAAGTTTTGAATTTAACGCTTCCAA
>JBIPMU010000106.1:0-5159 GCA_044377205.1 Chitinophagales bacterium
ACCATAAGGCAACAATACTTCAGCACCTTTTTCATCTCTTTTTGTAACCGTAGCTTCATGAACACTTCCTACAGGGAATACATTTTCAAAAGTATCCCATGGATCTTCTTCAATTTGTTTGTGACCCAAAGAAATCTTTCTTGTTTCATTGTCTAATTCCAAAATTACAACATCCAATTCTTGGCCTACAGCTGTAAAATCAGATGGGTGGTTGTAACGTTTTGTCCAGCTAAGGTCGCTGATATGTACCATGCCACCTACACCTTCTACCAAGTCTACAAATACACCATATGGTGTAATATTTTTAACAACACCTTTATGTCTAGAACCTTGTGTAAATTTATCAGCTACTTTTGACCAAGGATCTTCTTGTAATTGTTTCAATGAAAGAGACATTTTTCTTTCTTCATTGTCAATAGTCATAATTTTTGCAGTATGAGCATCGCCTACTTTGAAGAATTCACGGCTATTGATTGGTTGATTGCTCCAAGAAAGCTCTGATACGTGTATCAAACCTTCAACACCTGGTTGAATTTCCAAGAATGCACCATAATCCTCTACATTAACAATTTTACCTGTTACTGTTTCGCCTACTTTAAGATTTTCAGCCATTTCTTCCCAAGGATGTTTTGTCAATTGCTTCATACCCAAAGAAATACGCTTCTTATCATCATCAAAATCTAAAACTACAACGTTTACTTTTTGATTTACTTCTAATACTTCAGAAGGATGACTAATTCTACCCCAAGAGATATCGGTAATATATAACAATCCATCTACACCACCTAAGTCCATAAATGCACCAAAGTCTGTAATATTTTTAACAATACCTTCTAATACTTGTCCTTTCTCCAATTGTCCGATAATTTCAGCTCTTTGACCTTCTAAGTCAGCCTCAATCAACGCTTTGTGAGAAACAACTGCATTTTTGATCAATTCATTGATTTTTACAATCTTAAGATCCAATGTTTTACCAACATACTGATCGTAATCCGTAATAGGTTTTACATCGATTTGAGATCCCGGCAAGAATGTTTCCAACCCAAATACGTTCGCAATCAAACCGCCTTTTGTTTTGCTCATGATATGACCTGTAACAATCTCTTCATTTGCATGTGCCGTTTTGATATTTTCCCATGCTTTAAATAATTTTGCATTTTTTCTAGACAAAATCAAGTGACCTTTTTTGTCTTCTTTGCTCATTACATATACGTCATATTCTTGACCAGCTGCCAAATCTTCTACATCTCTAAATTCAGAAAGAGGAACCAAACCATCAGATTTGAATCCTACGTTTAATACTACATCTGAAGATGTGATACCAACTACTTTTCCTACAATGATTTCATGTTCTGTAATTGTAGTGATTGAATTTGAATACAAAGCATCATATTCTTTTTTTGTAGCTTCATCATAAGAAGTTACATTCTTTTTGCTGATAGACCAGTCAAAATCGTCGTGAGCTGTTTTTTTAGACGGAAACTCTGCCGCTGTATCTTGTAAATTTTCCAAGACTTTAAATTTTAAGGGTTAATAAATAATTTCTAACTCCATCTTCGAAAAAATGGGGATGCAAAAATAATAATTTTTTTTTAATTAATAGATTTTAATACAAGTATTCAATCTTCATTTTTCTGGATTTAGAAATTAATTTATATTATTTTTAAAAAACAAACGAACTTAATTCTAATTTACAATGTAATATTCTACAAAAATTTATGATGAGTTATATAGATAGTTTGAACTGGAGATATGCTACCAAGCGAATGAATGGGAGTAAAATTGACACTTCAAAACGAGAACGTATTATAGAAGCTATAAAATTAGCCCCCACTTCAATGGGCATGCAGCCTTTTGATATTTTCATAATAGAAGATGATACAACAAAAGAATTATTATCACCTTTATGCTTCAACCAGCCTCAAATCAAAGAGTGTGATTTTGTATTAGTATTTGCAAATTGGACTTCAAATTTTGCTGAAAAAATGGAACTATATATGCAAAATATTATGGAAACTAGAGGAGTATCAAGTGAAAGTTTAGATGGATTTCGAAAAAGTATCCATGGATTTGTTTTGACAAAAAGTACAGAAGAACAAACCGCATGGGCATCCGACCAAGCATACATAGCACTTGGATTTGCTCTTATGGCAGCGGCATTAGATCATGTAGATGCTACTCCCATGGAAGGATTTGATAGAAAAGCGGTAAGTGATTTTTTAGGATTGCCTGAAATAGGAATGGAAGCAGGTGTACTTATGGCAGTTGGCCATAGAGACGAAGGTAATGACTATCTTGTAAAAGCCCCAAAAGTTCGAAGAAAACATGATGAAATGATTAGAACATTTGTAAAGTAATAAAAAAGGCTACTCAAATTGAGTAGCCTTTTTTATATATTAAATCTAAATATACTTATCTCAACGTAAATACGATTGATTTTCCATTCATGGTAAATGTAGCCTGATTATCACAATTATTGCTACTTAAAGGCGTACCATAGTCAATAGAATATGAAACACTTCCACGTGTCATTGTAATAATACCATCTTGAATATACTTACAACCAATTCGGATTAATAAATTTTTATTTATTGTCAACATATATGATGTTCCATTTCCCGTAACTCCCGAAGCACCTCCCGATACCTCGTATACATCGTCAGTCCAATTTAAAGGTGTAGAAGCCCCAGCCGTCATAGTTCGAGTTCGAGTAGAATTCCATGTTACTACTTTTCCATTAGACTTTGTGATACTCAAATTAGCAGAAATACTCCAATTCGGCTGCCCCGAAGCATTGGTACCATTATACGTTATGGTTCTTGTAGATGAATTATTTATAGCACGATCATCTACCTTATATCCATCAAATGTTTGTGTAACGGATGAACCTGCTTTTTTATAACCATTTATGAATTTAAACATAATCTTTCCATAGCGAACACGTCCATCTCTACACATAATTCCATTAGTCCCAAAATCAACAGTAATAGAACTATCAGCACTATTCTTTGTTATCTTAACCGTATCCGCTAATACTGAATTAGCGCCACTATTATCTCTTACTATTACATTAGATGATGTATAATATGCATCATCCGTAATTTTTGCTGCATCATCACTCATTTGCTCAGAATGAGCATTATCTTCAACGATTTCTTGATCTTCAGATGTAAATGTTTCGGTTTTTTTGCATGATTGAAATGCAAGGAATGCAATAAAGCACAAAAATGATATTTTATTCATTTTAAATAAATTTAATTTCGATTTTAGATACACAAAGGTAAAAATAAGTTTAATATTGAGGAATTTTTTTATTCATAAACTGAAACCATAATGGAGGGAGCAATGAAAGCAGCATACTACCAGGATAGCCTAATTGTAACTGTGGGCTTTCATCCAAATGTCTTAATATTTGGTATTTTCGTGTAGCTTTGAAGTGATGATCACTATGTCGGGTCAATTCAAAAAGCACAATTCGTCCTACAATATGATCACTGTTCCAAGAATGCCTTGGCATTACACGTTCATACTCCCCTGAGGGTAATAATTTTCTTTCTAATCCATAGTGTTCAATATAATTAACCGTTTCGAGTAATAAAATGCCAATAAATGCAATAGCTATAGCATAAGGAGCTATTGACATTCCAAATAAAAAAGCAACCCCTATTAAATACGTAGATTGAATACATAAGATTTGAATCATTTCATTTTCAAGAGACCAAATGGATTTGTTTAATTGCTCTAAACGCTCTTTTTCCAATTGCCAAGCATGAGAGACTTGACCAAAAATAGAACGAATATAAAACCCATAAACCGATTCGTTTTTTCGAGCCGTTGCAGGATCGCTAGGCGTAGAAACTAATTTGTGATGCCCTCTATTGTGTTCAATGGTAAAATGCATATACAAATTGATCATCAAGCCCAATTTTGACAAAAAGACTTCAAATTTATGATTTCGATGCCCTAATTCATGCGCCACATTGATCCCCATACTTCCTAAAACCAATCCAGTACTCAAGGTTAACCCAATCAACTCTTTATTAGATAGTATTTCACTTTGAACTATTTGAAAATAATAAAAAGCTAAAAAGCAACAAATAAACGGGCATAAATAAAGCAATATATCAAAAAAGATATTCTTAATTCGTTGAGGTTCTGATTCAGAAGATACATTGTCTTTTGCCAAAGGAAATACTACATCAAATATAGGTATGATACCAAAAACAATTATTGGTGTCATCCATACCCAAAAGCCAAGCTTCTCAAATCCTATCCAAGCAGAAATAGGTACTATATATGCTAGCAAATATTTTAAATCTTTCATAATGAAAATTTTATATACAATACAAATATAAAACTAAAATTTCCTTATTCATTATCCAATTACTTTCGCTCTTTGAGAACCATATCAATAGTGATAGCACTAGATAGCACTATTTTTTTTAATATGTCATTTACAATATCAGCATCTATACTTACTTTATATTTATCTGCAGTTGTAAAAATTTCTTTCATCGCTCCATTCCATTTTTTATTGATAGTAGCTAAGGTCTGTCCTTGAGAGTTTTTGAATTGGAAATCCCATGCTTTCCAGTCACCTTTTAGTTCTGCCAATAAGATATTTTGACTATCTAGCACTTCAAATTTTGGCGCAAACAACTTAAATTTTTGTTTGATAAATCCCAACGTAACACCTTGTTCATCTTCAATGGTAATTTTTGACATCCAGAATGTCCAACCTCGATTTACTTGAAGTATTATAGCTTCTTTCTCATCATAAATTTCTATTTTGAACGGTAAAATTGAAGGAGATATAATCATTCTCAGGAATTTTTGCCCTAAGGTCATTCTTTGTTGAACTCTTCCCAACTGATGTCCTTCATCATTGAAAATTTTGTATTGATTTTCAAATTTGAAAAAACCAACTTTTTCATCAATCAAAAAATCATTGTTTTGTAATAATGAATAACTCATGTTTTAAATATTTAAGAGATTATTTATAAAATATTTTTCACCCATTCAAAATACTTGAAAGGAGGGTATTTAAATGGTAAATCTAACCATGTTGGCGATTTAACTACAGCTCTTTTATGACTAAATGCTAGAAAACTACCCTTTCCATGATAGCTTCCCATACCACTATTCCCTACCCCCCCAAA
>JBIPMU010000001.1:0-18344 GCA_044377205.1 Chitinophagales bacterium
AGTATATATTTTCTCAAAATAGTTTAAGTTTATAGAAGCGGACCAATACTGTTTTGAATTGTAATTGAGTTTTATCATACCTGCATTTTGAGGTCCTGAAGCAATATGAATTCCATGAAAATAAACTGTCTCTGTAGGTTCTGCTTTATCCAAATTATCATAATAAAAGGTAGCTTTTGGACGTTTGATAAAACTATAATCACCTAAATTTGCTACAAAAGTAGTTGAAAATCCACCAAATAACTGAGCTTCCATAGCTAATTCAATTCCTTTGTATCTTTTGCTGATATTATTCATAACTAGTGTACCAAAACTATTTGATACTTCCGTATAAAATGTTAGAGAATTAGATTCGTTCTTGGTTTCGGTCATATACATGGTAGCACTTGCCTTGATTCTAGATCCTCTGTAATTATAATTAATTTCTGCAGATGTTATTAAAGGATTTGCAGGATTTGTAGTTATATTTGTGGTTCTTGGAAGTGCAAATACCTGGTTGAATTCTGGATTTTTAGAAGTATGTAAAACCTGAGCTCCTAAATAATTTTTACCATCAAATTTATAAGTAAAACCCATTTTTGTTCCCCAATTATAAAACCCAATTTCTTCAGAATTTCCCAATGATTTTTTGGTATAAGCCCCATTTTGCATATATCCATTTCGTTGCATAAAGGTTCTATCCGCATTGAGCGCAATAAAAAAATCTACATTATCTAATTTTGAAACTATTTGTGCAAAACTTGATATTTTTGTAACACGGCCTAAAAAATGATAGCCGTAGATATCTCCTTCTTTTAAAACTTTATTGGGCTCAAGTATATTGTTTTGAATTGCTACAGGATTTAGTGGATCCGCTCTTTCTGCAAATTGGTTTACATTAACAAAATAATCTGCACCTAAGAGATCATCAATTTGACGATACTGTTCTGTTAATGAGTTTTGGAACAAAATTCCCATGTTAAATTCAGTCGTATTAGATAATCTTTGATTTAGCACTATATTAGCTGTAAAATTTCTAATTTTTTCTACCTGTGCACTCATCAAATATCTAGCCCACTTAAGATTGCTAGCCATTCCTGGCAATACATCAGTTGAATTTTGATTGGCATCATATAATCCTTGCCAGTCTATTTGCATAAGGTTGGGATTTGCTAAAAAAGAATCTCTCAATTGTTGAGCAATTAATGGCTGATCTTTATAATAACTTGGAGCTTTTTTATAATATGTTGGATTAGGATTATAAGAATTGTACCAGTCTAATCCTGTATTTTTATGTTCTCCAAATTGAAAGCCTAAACTGAAATTAATTTGAGTATTTAATGTAGGTTTAAATTCATTGCTAAAAATAATATTTGGAACAAAATCATATCTTAGATTGGCACTTCTCTTTTGACCATCTTGCCATCCCCAGCTTGGATTATAATAATTTGAATTTGCTAATTCATAAAATTCTTGAGTTGAAGATCCTTGAACAGCTCGTTTGTTTTTAGCTGTAAATGCTGTTAATGTAGAAATAAGTTTTTGATTCCAAACTTTGGACACAGAACCAAAAATTGAAAAACTTTCATATTGAGTTCCCGGAACATATCCTTCACTAGCGCCACGGAATGAGCCAGATACTGAAAATGCCAATCCATTTCTCAATAAGCCAGAGTTGTATGTAACCATTGCTCTTCCTATAAAATTTCTATTGGTAAGCATACCAGATACGCGCAATCCTTTTCGTTGATTTATAGCTTCTGCATCTACATCTACAGATGTGGATAGTTCTCCAAAATGAAAAGGTATAGCCTTGATGCCGTAAAACGTATTTCTAGAACGTAATACATCGTTTAATCCACCAAAATCACCGTATGTAACATCCCCACCTCTAAATAAATTTTGCATGGGAATCCCATTTATAAACATAATATCCTGAAAATTATCATAGCCACGCATCCTAAAACCACCTTGAGAAAGATTAAAAGAAGCTGCACTTACAAAAGGATCTCTAGAGGCGTTTAGCAGCGAAGAAATATTATTTCCACTTGTATTATTATTTGATTCATCATCAAAAATCATACTCGTTGGCAATTCGATAGATGCATCTTTTGATGTTAAAATTTTTTCTAATGTAAAATCATCAAATTTATAATCTTCTCCTTGAATATAGTTGACGCTTTCCGAAATTTCAAAATACTCAGGTTCCGAAATTATTACACCATATGTACCTGTATATATGTCATTGAATTCAAAATTCCCTTTTGAATCGGTATTGACAACTTTTTGGTATTTTGGACCAATAAGTTTTATGGCAATGCCATTCACAGGTTGATTGTTCTGATCTTTAATGAATCCTTTTATACTTCCTTGAGAAAAAAGATTCATTGTATACAAAAACAAAATAGGGATTAGAATTAGTTTACGCATTATAAATTTTATCGATACACCTTGCAAAATTATATATTTATTTTATTATTATCATTATTTTTTATAAATATAAATGAAAAATGATAATTACGTTCAATCTTAGATCTACATTATAATATCGAATCCTCTTGAAATTATTAAAATAACATTATCTTTGTGATGTAAAAACTCTATAAAATTGAGTTTTCTTTAATGGATGATTGTAAAAACAGAAGGATTAGTCCTAAAACAGATCAATTTTTCGGAAAATAGCTTAATTCTCAAGATATTCACAAGAGAATATGGTTTGCTTTCTTTTATGATTAAGGGGGCTAAATCAGGAAAAAACAAAAGTTATGGGATACTTCGTCCTATGAGTTTTTTGAATGTAGTGTTTTATTTCAAAGAGAATAAAAATCTCTGTAGTCTTAAAGAATATCAACTTGTATTTGCGCCTGATTCTAAAAATTTTGGAATGTTCAAAACGGCTATTGCTTTTTTTATAACCGAAGTGGTTCAATATTCATTGACCGAAGAAAATGAAAAAGATGTTTTAAAATATGATTTTATTCGAAATTCTTTTCAAGCCTTAACCCAATCAAATGAAATATCTTCAGGCTTTTATTTGAGTTTTTTTGCTCAATATGCTTATTTTTTGGGAATTGATATTAATACGGATGTTTTTCAAAATGAAGAAATTCGCAATTATATCAATTTGCTTAAATCTAATGAGAACTATACATTAACATTGAATTTAAATTTATTGGACAGAAAAAATATTTTCAAAGAGATTTTGGGATATTACCAATATCATTTGCCTCATTTTAAGGCTATCCATTCTATTGAAATTTTAGAAAAAGTATTTGCTTAATATCTTTGAAAATATAGGAAATATCTAATAGATAAGGAAGTAAAATATAGCTATCTACAACTATTAGATAAAACCATTCTTTTGGAGATTTGATTGTGATAAAAAGAGCTGTGTATATCAATCCAAAAAAGACACTTGTTTGTATCCAATCCAATGTATTGTAATAAAAAAGAAAAATTGAAGTACTGCCTATAAAAAGCAGTATCAAAAAATGTTTTTTGGGCCCTAAAATAGTTTTAAGGGCATTAATTTTGTCTTTATTATCGTATAATATTGATAAAAAAAGAAAGTGGACAAATATAAATAGATTTTCAGAAGAGAAATACCATAAAACAGGTGTAAATATATAGGGTAGGGCACTCCATGAAAATGCAATCAATATATTTTTAATCAAAGGAAATTTTCTTAAAGAAATATATAATAACAATAATATTCCAAAAATTAAATAGTTTTTCCAATACATTTTTGGGATAATGAGCCATAAAACAAACGCCAAAAAGGTAATAGCAATCAGTAGCTCAGTTAAATTGGTAGAAACCCATTTCAAATGAGCTTCTTGTTTTATATTTTCATAATTTTTTATTCGAGCTATTCGAAGCAAATTATATGCTATCCATATTGCCAAAAATATAGAACTGGTATCTTTTATTGAGTTTTTTTCATTTCCCAAAAAAAAATATATTGCAGCCATGAGTGCAATATGAATAGAGCTATAAAAATAGATTCGATAGATTCGTTTTAGCATCATTAATCGTGCATGGCGCGTCTTAAAAATTGATTGAGAGTATAACCCGCTTTGAATTTCGTGGTCAAAAAATTCAAAAAGTTGGGTTCTAAACATTTTTTGGGATCAAATTCATCTATAAAATAAAATTGTTTGTTTTTGATCCATTCACTTTCTTTTGCATAGTCTATAAAAGGTTCTTGAAGCCTTATTGCTTTTTCACCATGAACAGTTTTGAATTGTTTTACAAATTCATTTTCTGAAATAATTTGATTGAATTCATCAAGATTATAATAAATTTCTTGACGTATTTTTTTTAAATGCTCTGAAGAAGGACACCAAGCTCCACCTGCAATCATACATTTTCTGGAATTGATCTCTATATAATATCCTGGATGTTCAATATCTTTTTTAGCGATTTTTGAAAATGCGGCCGATCGATTTAATTTATATGGCGATTTGTCTTTTGAAAATCTAATATCTCTATTAATCCTGAAAATACATTTTTTATAATCTGTACTCAACTCTTTATCAAAAGATCGTAAATTTTCAAGCAAGTCTTTTGTGAAATTTTCAAAAGGAATTTTAACATATTCTTCATACTCCTTCCGGTGTATATCAAACCAATCTTTATTATTATTTTTTTCTAATGCATCAAAAAAACTAAAAAAATGTTTTGAAAAATAGACCATGCATTCAAAAATTAGATTACAAATGTAAAATAAAATGTTGTTTTGGAGCATGATTATTTGTTTTCATCAAGATTCCTATTCGTCCAAAATCTAAGGTATAATTAAAATTAAAATTGGTTTTTAGTTCTTCCCAAGCCTTATACATTTCATTGTTCCATCGAATATCATCCAATACAATACAACTATTTTCTGATAAATAAGGTATCAAGATCTCTGTGTTTTTAATCGTAGACTCATATGTGTGATCACCATCAATGAAAACTATATCTACCATTTTATTTTCTTCTAAATATTCGGGGATTTTAGATTCAAAATCTCCAATATGAAAAGTCAAATTTGATAAATTGAAGTTGTTGACCGCGCTATATTCGGATATTATTTTTTTACCTATTTCATTGATGTCTATGGTGTCGACTTTTGAAAGATTTGTATCAAAGTATAGTGTACTTACTCCCAATGAAGTGCCCAATTCCAAAATGTGTTTTGATTTTATAAAATCTTGTAGCGCTCTTAACATTTTTCCATATACAGGAGAAATAGATGTTTTGTTGTATCGTCTCGCAACGGAAGTAGAAAAAATGGAGCCGTTTTTATCCTGTAGCGAAATGATAGAAGTATTTGAAGCTAGAAATCGTCTAAATTTTACTATTAAATCAGATTCTTTTTGATGTATGCTTTCTACTATTTTATTTGAAAGCCCAAAAACAAAAGGAGAATGAATATACATTCTATTTTTTGATAGAATGTAATATTGAAAATAACTTATAATTCTAAAGAGTAATGTAGAAAGCATGTCTAGAAAAGAAACCTACCAATTGCTTGCATACTTACTATTTTCTTCACCCAAATTTAAGGTCAAAGAAATTTTAATTTGATTGTCCAATGGAGAACGTTGCTGTTTAAGAGGAATTAAATAAGCAAAATCTATCATCAATTTATTGTATTTGAAGCCTGCTCCTGCAGATGCAAAATTCCTCCCTCCCGCTTGTTCAGACTCAAAAAAGTAGCCTGCACGCAAGAAAAATGTTTTTTGATAGGAATATTCAGCACCCGCTTGAATAATTACTTCTTTTATGTCACCGCTAATACCTTCGGGATGATCGCTAAAAGAACCTAAAGCGCCTGCCAAAGAAGATTGTTTTTTATATTCAGGGTCTAAGATAGAATCCGTACCATCCTTTTTCTTTAAAAAAATTAAGGATGGTACCATCAATTTATTGAATTCCAAACTTACGCTAATTTTATTGGCATCATCAATTTCCGCTTCAAATGTTGTCCCCAATCCTATATTTGCTGGGATAAAATCGGGTGAACCAATGGTAGAATATTGCATTTTGGATCCTATATTACTCATATTAAGACCAATATTCAAATGTGCTGAATTTACATTGGGAATCATTTCCAATTTTTTTCTGTAGTACATGGCAAAATCTACTGCAAAAGCACTCCCAGGACCGGCATCTCCCGAAGGCAGGCCACTTGATAAATTGGAATATATATAACGAGCCGATGTGCCTATTCCAAATGATTCTGCCAATCTAAATGCATAGTGTCCTTCTAATGTAAATTCATTGGGTTTCCCTTGGCCTATTTGAGCACCATTAGCATCTGTTAACTGAATAGAGCCTAATGTGAAATATCTAAATCCTATACCGAATGTATGATTTGGAGCTATTTTCATATAACTATTTATCGTGCCTAAATATATATCATTTGTGATTTGTCTGAGCCACGGCGCAAAATTTAATGATCCGCCCTCATCATTATCTATGAATGCAAATTTCGCGGGATTGTGAAATCCACTGTTGGCATCGGGTGAAGTAGATACGCCCACATCGGCCATACCACTGGCTCTTGCGTCAGGAGCTATTCTAATAAATGGAACAGCTGTTGTAATCACATTGAAATTAGTATTTTGAGAAGATAGATTATATGAAATCTGCATCAAGAAAGCGAGCAGAATAAATTTAATATAACTTCTTTGTATTCTAATATTCATAATTAATATAATATAGTTATTGTTTTTAAAAGACTCTTTCAAAACGCAAAGAAAGTAATTTTATTGTAAAAGAACCAATTTTTCATACTTGGTAGCATTATTTCCTTTGGAATCTCTTATAGATACTTGATAAATATAGGCTCCTTTTCCTATTCGATCGCCATATTCGTCTCTACCATCCCAGCTTATTTGCTTATCTACTCTAAATCCTTCTGTTACTATTTTTTGGTGTATAGATTTTACTACCTTTCCAGAAATAGATAAAATATTAATATTTACATCTAATAATTCACCTGGCTTGTTATGTTCAAATTGAAAATAGGTATTGGTAGTAAATGGATTAGGATAATTCAAAACTTTGTTTAGAGCTATTTCTGCCGAGGAAGAAACTATAAATTCAATATAACCTTCTCCCAAATTATTATAGACGTCCCATGCTTTTACTTTTATACTATGTTTTCCTTCGGTCAGATTATAATATGGATATTTGATAAATCCTCTCTTATAGTCGTCCAATTCAGATTGATAATAGGTATTGAGTACAATAGGATATTTTGTATTATTGTCTAAAATAGCTTCAATGTCATGCCCTATACTACTTGATGACGTATTGATGCCATTATCATCAAATAGTTTAGCTATTAAAATAGGATTAGGATTGGTAATTCCCCCAAATCCAAAATTTTCATCGTTCATAAAAAGTCTCACTTGAGGCGGCGTATTATCTGTTTTAGCATTTAAATTAGCACCTCCTATGATAATACTATCCATGCCAGAGGCATCGCGGTATGGTTTCTGGTTGACATCTGCAGCATAATAACTTATTTTTCCATAACCTATTGCATAGTTTATATCTTTTGGTACTATAAATTTTATAGAAAATGTTCCGTTTGATACTGAAGCATTTCCTTTGAAAATCAGATTGTTTTGAATCGTAAATGTATCTTTTTTTCCGTTCAATTGATTGTCGTTATCGTTTGTTTGAGCATTTTGTTTCTTATCAAAAATAGAAATGGTGCAAAACCCATTAAAATCAGAGATCGTTGTATTGTTTAAATCTCTAACTTCACCTTTGATCGTAACCTCACTCAAGGATTTTATTGTATCATTATTTCCATTAGAAATACTTGTAGTTACAACGTTGAATTTTGGTTTATTAATTTGAAGTGCAGGATCACCAAGCAATACGATCTTTTGTGAATTCACATCTAATCGATTTCTGTTTTTTGTATTTTTTGCTATTTCGCCAAAATCTCTAGACTCGTTATTGATATTTTTTTTATAAAATTCATCTACAAAAATATTCATATATCTATTCTGATCAGTAATATATACTTCTCTACTTGTAGTCATCATAGCTATAGCACCACCATCAAACTGAAGTAAGAATTTTTCCCCTGCCGATTTTTCTCCATTGGGTTTGTCATAAGGTGCAAAACCACAAGTAGCAGTAGTAATAAAAGGAAGATTATTGATATTTTTATATAATTCAATGTCTTTTAACGTCAAAATACGCTCTTGAGACCATCCCGATGAACCTCCATGGCCTATATAAGTCATTAATAAAGAACCAAAAGTCATACGATTCTTTAAGAGTTTATCGGCATCATCATATCGTTGACCTCCAGAGAATTGTTCCTGTTTGAAGGCGTCGAGGTATATTTTTTCTAGATTAGATTTGATTTTATTGGTATCTAATATTCTTTTTGAAATTTCTTCCGATTGTTTAAAAAAGTCATAATCTGCAGCATCATCTACATCATCTGCAATAATCGTTGAGATATTGCGCCATTCTCCATAAGAAGCTTTGTCTTTATAGGCTTTTATTTTATTGAATACTATTGTAGCTTCTTGAATAGAATTTACAGGAAGTCTTCCTATTCCTATATCCAAGTCGGATGTGCTATTAAGTGAACTCTCGGTATCATCAAGCAATCCAAAAAAATCATCTGTACAGTAGGATTCGGAAAAGTCTTGTGGAAAAATCGTCTCAAAAGTAGGGATGAAATCTAATGCCCCTTTTCCAATATTTTTAAAATCAATGCTGGCATCACCAAATAATAATAGTGTCTTTGGTGCATTTGAAGGTGTTCGTTGTTTATAGAAATAGCGCATCATATTTCGAATAGCCATTATATCCTTTCGTCCCGAACTGAATTCATTATAAATCTCATCAATATCTATTATGTTTGTTTCAATATTTCTAATTTCTTTGTGAAATGATGCCAATTTCACTGCTTCGTCTTTCCATGCTTTTGGAACAATTATGGTATTATAGCTCACGGGCATTCCCTTGATGTTTTGATTTGCAATTTTGCCAAAATAAGACGGTATATAAACGGTATTTATATCAAAGGCAACAAACTCTTTTAAAGTATTATTGCTAAATAAAAATTGAATTTGAGAAGAAGTACCCGTAAATGATACTTTTTGAGGATTAATTTCATCAGAAACCTGCCAAATTTTTATATTCTTGCCTGAATTAATTATATTGAACTGCATCACATTATTATTGCCAATATTCGATGTAGTTCTAAAGTTTAAAGGATTGTTTCTAAATATAATAGGCTGCGTTGTCAATACTTCTATTTTATCTAAATAAAAGAAACCTTCAGTAGCATTTGAAAGCTCTATATTTAACTCTATTTTTTCAGAATTAGCTATAAAAGAAATAGTGTTTTTTTGGATGTCTGCTCCTTTTGAGATTGTGAAAGAGCTAGCCATAATGTTATTTTGCGATAAAGATATCGTTCCGTTTTGAATTGTATTGTAGTAATGTAGAATTAGTTTTACTTCTTTTCCTACTGTGAAATATTCGTTAGGTAAAAGGATTTTTTTAAAAGGTTCAGATTGGGAAAGGGGTGAATCAAACCATAATCGACCAGTATTATTTGGATTTACAGAATCTTTTTCATAAATACTATAATCATTGTTTTCCAAAATTATAGATTGTGGGGAGCCTGATTGGTTATAGGTAGATATTTTTTTACCACTACCTTCTGTTGTAGAAATAAAATAATACTGAATATCAGAATAAAAGGGACTGGTATGTTTAAATCCGTTATTTACATAATCCCATCGAGCCGAACCTTTTGCGTAAAAAAGTATATAATCTTCAGGATCCATTCTATCATTCAAATTTGCGTCATAAATTTCAATTGCATTTTCAGGTAAATCTTCATAAAAATTATACGCATTATCCTCTGGGAGTGTTCCGTTGCCATATCCAAATATTCCAAATGTTGAAAATCGGATATCGTCGGTAGAAATTTTTAATTTTGTGGCAATATACTGAAAATCAATTTTATATACACCCGTTTTTATCAATCCAATTTTGTACCAATTTCCTTTTGATAATACAGATGCTGATCTTGGCGAAATAATTTTTGAAGGGTTGGGTACTATTTGACTTGAAATATCGTTTGAATACAAAACAATATATAATATTAAAACTAATCTTATAATGTATTTAAAAAATGATATTTTTGCCATTGTTTTTTGATATAATTTTCAAAGATATTAATTTTATTCAACTCAAATCTAAAAATTATTTTTAATTTGCTAAAATCAAATGTTACTTTTATAAACGTTTTTATTATCAAAAAATTTTTGGGAGGTTTGTTCTTTTGTTTTTTTTGTATATCCAATATTAATTCTCAAGAAGTTCATTTCTCGCAATTGTCACAAAATCAGACCAATATTAATCCAGCATTTTCTGGTATAATGTTTGGTCCTCGAATAAATTTACAGTTTCGAAATCAATATCCTACAATTGCTACTGGTGTAAATTCCGGATATAATACATATTTTGCATCATATGATCAGCATTTTCATGCGATTAATTCTGGATTTGGCTTTCAAATATTAGGAGATAAATTAGTAGATAATATATTATCTCGATATAGTTTTGAATTGATGTATAGTTATCAAGTAAAATTTAATAGATATAAAGCATTGCGAATAGGATTTTCTGGAAATTTAAATTTACAACAAATTGATTTTTCACAATTAAAGTTTTATGATCAAATTGACCCAATACTTGGTTTTAATACAAATAATGCATCTGCAGAAGATTTATCAAATAATTATAACAGAAGTTATTTTAATACTAATGTTGGATTGGTATATTTCACAAGTGATTATTATATTGGTCTAAGTGCTAAAAACTTATTGCCAAAAAAGAATTTTTTTAATGATGAATATTCTCCCTTTCATTATACCTTGCTTTCATTACAATTGGGGGCTGTCAAAAGATTTGGTTCGGACAACGAATATGCGCTATTTCCTTTTTTGGAATATGATAGGCAGGGTTCAAATCAAAAAATTGTAGGTAATTTTCTAGGACAATACAAAATATATAATTTAGGTGTAGGATTTCGACATAATTTTGAAGGTTTGGAGTCAATAATGTTGATGACTGGCATTAATTTAAATCGATTTAGAATTAGTTATTCCTATGATGTTGGCACTAATACATTGAGATTATATGGAGGGGGCAGCCATGAAATTGGAATTAGAGTATTGATAGGTGGAGAAAACAATTCATTGACCCCCAATGAACACAAAGAAATATTAGAGTGTCCAGATTTTTTAAAAAATTAATAAAAAAATTAAAATAAAAATTTAATTATTGAGTTATTAAGATCAAGAGTTTTTAAAAATAATTTAAAAGATTAAAAAAAAACAATTATTTTTGCAACTCTTAATGAAATTAAACATTAAAAAAATAAACAGATGAAAAAAGTATTTGTATTATTAGCTATTTCTAGCTTCATTTTAATGAATCTTACTTCTTGTAAAAGTAAAGGTAGCACGGGTAATTCTTCTGCTACTGGCTGGAAATATAATGACCCAAAAAATGGTGGTTTTGAAAAAATTGCCTATAAAGGACAAGAATTAGCACCTGGTTTAGTTTTTGTTGAAGGGGGGTCATTTATGATGGGCCAAAAAGAACAAGATGTGATGTTTGAATGGAATGCGGTGCCAAGGAAAGTAACCGTAAATTCATTTTATATGGATGAAACAGAGGTTGCAAACATTCATTACAAAGAATATTTATATTGGTTGCAAAGAGTATTTGGTGAAAGTTTTCCTCAAGTAGTTAGCAAAGCATTGCCTGATACATTAGTTTGGAGAGATGAGTTGGCTTATAATGAGCCATACTTAGAATACTACTTCCGTCATCCATCATATGACATGTATCCAGTTGTTGGCGTTAATTGGTTGCAAGCAAATGATTTCGCAAAATGGAGAACAGATCGTGTAAATGAAGGTATTTTGGTGAAAAAAGGCATATTGAACTTGGATCCGGCTTCGGATGTAGATGAGAATAACTTCAATACAGGAGCTTATTTAGCGGGGCAATACGAAGGAAATGTTAAGAAGAATTTAAAAGATTTGAATCCTAATGGAAGTGGAGAAAGATCCGTTAAATTTGAAGACGGTATTTTACAACCAGATTACAGATTACCTACTGAAGCAGAATGGGAATTTGCAGCATATTCACTAAGAGGAAATTTACCATATAAAGATGAAGAGCGTTTCACAGATCAAAAAATATATCCTTGGAATGGATTTAGTTTGAGATATCCAAAATCTGGAAAATTACAAGGAAAATTCTTAGCTAACTTCAAAAGAGGTAGAGGGGATAATATGGGTATCGCAGGTAATTTGAATGACGATGGAGCTATTACTACAGAAGTAAAAGCATATTTTCCTAATGACTACGGATTGTATAACATGGCGGGTAACGTTAATGAGTGGGTAATGGATGTTTATAGACCTATGACATCAATTGATGCAAATGATTTCAACTCATATAGAGGAAATATTTTCAAGACGAAATTGAAAAGTGAAGATGGAACTGAGTTAGCTGAAAAAGATTCATTAGGTAGATTAAACTTCAGAGATGTAACAAATGAGGAAGCAGGAGAAAGGAGAAATTATCGTAAAGCGGATGTAAGAAATTACATTGATCAAGATGAACAATCTCTGGTAACTTATCAATATGGTTCATCTTCTTTGATAAATGACAAATCAAGAGTTTATAAAGGAGGATCTTGGAAAGATAGAGCATATTGGATGTCTCCTGGAAGCAGAAGATTTATTCAAGAATATGAATCTACAGATGATATTGGATTCAGATGTGCTATGGATAGAGTAGGAAGCCCAAGAGGTAATCATCACAAAAGTGGTAATCATTTTGGTGGAAAGAAAAAATAAAAAAATAGCTTAAATTTAAAAGCCCTCTTGTTTAAGGGGGCTTTTTTTGTTTATTGTATATTTGAAAATGGTCATAATTATGCATATAGAAGAATTATATAATAAGTTTTTGGAATGCTCAAGAATATCTACGGATACTAGAAATGTTCGAGGCGGTGAATTGTTTTTTGCGCTGAAAGGAGCTTCCTTTGATGGTAATCAATATGCTGAATCTGCTTTTGGATTAGGTGCAAAGTATTGTGTCGTAGACAATGAAGAGATTGCTAAACAAAATAGTGCATTTATTTGTGTGGATGATGTATTACTAACACTTCAGAAGTTAGCTCTTTTTCATAGGAAAAAAATGAATATTCCTGTTATTGCTATCACTGGAAGTAATGGTAAAACTACAACGAAGGAGCTTGTTCATGCAATATTGTCTCAAAAGTATAAAACGGCATATACAAAAGGAAACTTAAATAATCATATTGGAATACCGCTTACTTTATTAGAAATTCAATCCAATGATGAAATTTCAATTGTAGAAATGGGCGCAAATCATCAAAAAGAAATAGAAAGTTATTGTGAATACACACGACCAGATTTTGGATTGATTACAAATATTGGAAAAGCTCATTTAGAAGGTTTTGGTGGTATAGATGGTGTACTAAAAGGTAAAACGGAATTATATCAATTTCTGAAATCACACAATGGAAAGATATTTGTAAATGCTGATGAAGATAGATTGGTGCATGCCGCTCGAGAAATAAATTATGTTTTTTATAGTTCAGAAGATCCAAATTCCTTTGTTTATGGGGTGATTGAAAATCAGAGTACTTTTTTAAGTGTTAAATATGAAGGGATAATCATTCAATCAAATCTGACAGGAAATTACAACTTATATAATATTTTGAGTGCAATATGTATTGGGAAATATTTTGGAGTAGAATTAGAGCATATAAAAAGAGCAATAGAAAGCTATTTTCCAACGAATAGCCGTTCTCAAGTTGTGGAAAAATATGGAAATAAATGGATTTTGGATGCATACAATGCTAATCCATCTAGTATGGAGGTTTCACTTTCAAATTTGGCTATTCAAATTGGATATCGTATAGCATTTCTTGGTGCAATGAAAGAGTTGGGGATATACTCACATCAAGAACATGAGCATATTATTCAAAAAGCTATTTCATTGAAAATAGAAAAAATTATTTTAGTAGGCAAGGAGTTTGAGTTATTAGGAAAAGAGTATAATTTGTTATATTTTGAAAATTCGGAACAAGCACATAAATGGTTTTGGAATCAAAATATAAAAAATGCTACTATCTTATTGAAAGGATCCCGATTAATTGCTTTAGAAAAAATCTTCATATCAAATTCCTAATATTTTCATCTTTTATTAAATGATTTGGGAAGAAAAAGAGATTATATCATTATGTATACAAGGCAAATCTTTTGCCCAAAAAATGTTATATGATAAATATTCTAAATTATTTTTTGCTATCTGTTGTAGATATTGTAAAGATAAAGATGATGCACAAGATATTCTACAAGATGCTTTTTTAAAAATTTATAGAAATTTATCTCAATTCAAACATAAAGGTTCTTTTGAAGGCTGGATGAAGCGGATAGTAGTCAATACCTCTATTGAATATTATCGAAATCAGATGAATCTTTTATCATTTGATGATCAGTTGTTGCCAGAAGATATTCCACTTATTGAGGATGTTATATCATTGGATGAAGCTTCATTATTGGCATTGATTCAGGGTTTACCCAATGGATTTAGGATGATTTTTAATATGTATGTAATTGAAGGATATAATCATGCTGAGATAGCAGATAAATTAGGTATTTCAGAAGGAACTTCAAAGTCACAACTATCGCGAGCAAGAGCTTTATTGCAGAGAAAAATTCAAGAAATGAATAAAATTAATGTTTAAAATACAACCCTTTTATATAGTTAAACGTCTTATTAGAAATGAGTAGATTAGATACCCTTTTTAAAAATCTTGATCAAGCCGAAATCATTCCACCAGAGATTGTATGGGATAGGATTGAATCAATATTAAAAGAAGAAGAGGATAGGAAAATATTCTTTTGGCTTTCAAAAAATCATGCCAAAATTGCTACATTGCTATTTGGTTTTGTAGGTTCAATAGCTTTTTTTTTATTTTTGAAGTCAAATATGGCGCCTATTTTCAATCAAATAATAGAGAATAAGTCTGTAATTGTTTATTCAGATCCTCATGAAATGGAAGAAATACTTCAAATAGAAAAAGAATTTTTAGCTAGTTCTTCTTCTTATAATTCTTCTAAGTTTAATATTAGGCAAACTAAAAAGTTAAAGAATAATTCAGATTTTTCGCGTCAATCTAATACGAATCAACCTATAGAATTAGCTTATAATAGTAATGATGTTGATGTAAAAGGTGAATTAAATTCTCAAATTGAACAAGAAGATAAAGAAATCAATACTAATATTGTGTTGGCTTCTCAAGATCTAATAAATCATGAAGAAAATTCAGATTGGGAACTGATTGAACCAATTGAATCTATCCAAAAAGAGTCTATCATATATAATAATTCTATGATATTGTCAAATCAAAGCTATAATTATGATCTGCCTTTACTTAATTTTATAAAGGAGTCTTTCAATCCTTATTTTTATCTTACAACTTCAATGGGGGTAAATGCTGCTCAAGTTTATATGAATTCTGATGCTCAAAATACTTATTTTTCTGGAAATGCATCATTTAATAGGAAATTTGGATATCAGTTTGGATCTGAAATTGGCTATCAATTTAGCAAAAAATGGAGTATTGAAAGTGGTCTATTCTATAGTCAATATATTCAAACATTTTTAGAAAAAAATAATATCATCGAAAAGAATGGCTTTATGTATATTGATCAATTAGAGTTTCCAATAATGGCTCGATATTCTATTTTTCTTAAAGAAGAAAATCCAATAATTTTATCATTTAAAGCAGGTTTAATGTATGGAAGTGTTTTACAATATCAGGTGAATTATGTAGAAAGAGAGCTCTTGTCATTAAATGAAAAAAAATACAGTATAGATGCGGATAAGCGTAATTATAATAGCTTGCAGCTTGGATATATTGCAGGAATTGATTTAGATGTTTTCGTATCTAGGAAAGTAGCCTTACATTTATCTTCGGTATCATCTTATCTTTCTCAATTGGAAAATTTTCCTTTATTCTCTACTTATAAAGAAAAACCAAAGCAACTCTCTACAAGTTTTGCCGTAGGTATGAAGTTTAAGTTCTAATTATTTTTGAGTAAGTCTCTCAAGCATTTTTGTTCTTGTTATATGTTTGAGTTCTTCTACAGAGTAATTATTTACATCTATTGGCTCTTCAATATAGCAGTACAATCTTCCTGGACACATATCTAGCATTTTATTGATATTATTTCTTTTTTTCATATTGACAAGTGTACATACAATCAAGGGCACATTCATGTCTTTTGCTAATTTAAATGCGCCATCAAAAAAAGGCAAAAGGGGGTCATTAGTTTTGTTTCTTGTACCTTCTGGGTATAAGAATACAGAAATTCCTTCATTCAGAACACTTTTCATGTACGTAAATGATTTTTTTCTAGATTCCATACTTTTTCTATTAACCAATACCGCTAAATTTCTAGCTATAACTCCAAAAAAAGGTGTTTTTCCCAGTTCTGCCTTTGCCAAATATGTAAAAAAATGATGTAATGGAACGGAAGTAGGATTGGCAAAAATATCCATGTAAGAGCTATGATTTGATACTAATACGTAGCCTTTATGGGGTTTGATATTTTCTCTTCCGTACGTTTTAAGCATAATGCCTGTTAATAATAAAATAGATGGAGAAGAGATATGTAAACAAAGAAATAGATTGAATTTAATAGATTTTCTTCCAAAGATTAATGAAGAACTGAAAACAATAATGGATGAAATAATGACAATAAAAGCGATAATAATATAGGTGTAAATTGCCCAAATTCCTCTAAAAATAGATGTAAAAATTGTCATAACTAATTATTTAATTGTTTTTTATACATAGGGATTACATTTTCAAGCCCAAAATAAAGACAATCACTAATCAAAGCATGTCCAATAGAGACTTCTTTTAATTCGGGCATGTGTTCTTTTAAAAAAGATAGATTTGCTAGATTTAAATCATGTCCAGCATTTATTTCTAACCCAATACTAATGGAATATTGATAAGCTTCTTTATATCTCAAAATAGCTTTTTCTTTATTAAAATCAAAATCTTCAGCATAATATCCTGTATAAAATTCGATACGATCTGCATTAAGCTCTTTGGCTATTTTGATAAAATCTATATTTGTATCCATAAATAATGACACACGAATATTATTTTCATGGAGCAGGCTTATTGTATTTTTTAATAAATCAAAATCTTTTATTGTGTTCCATCCACTATTTGAAGTCAATACTCCAGGGGGATCGGGTACCAATGTACATTGATTGGGCTTTGTTTTAAGAACTAATTCTATAAAATCAGAAGAAGGAAAGCCCTCAATATTAAATTCGCAATCGGTTTTTGGGAAATGTAAGCCTAAATCTAATACATCTTTATATCTAATATGACGCTCATCGGGTCTTGGATGCACCGTAATGCCTTCAGCACCATATTTGTAACAATCTAATGCAAATTGAAGCACATTTGGATGATTTCCACCTCGCGCATTTCGAATAGTAGCTACTTTATTTATATTTACGGATAGTGATGTATGTCCCATATTCCTCTATTTTTTATTAAATAAAAATGCAAAAACAAACCAGCCTAAAACAATACTCAAACCACCAAAAATAAAAGGGAAATTATTTAGGTTTTCACCAAAAAAACCTACAAATATTGGTGGTGCAAACTGTGCAAGGGATTGCATAGATTGATTTATGCCCATGGTTTCTCCTTGATCAGCCTGAGAGGCCTGCTTGGAAACTATAGAGAGTAAATTAGGTGAATTTAAACCTTGGCTCATTGCTATCAAAAAATTACAAATCATAATGCCTTCAATATTTTTTGGAAAAATAAGACACAGTATAAATGTCCCCATTAAAACCATAGTATAATTAATGATAACTTGTGGTTGATACTTTTTTGAAATTTTACGAACCAAAAAACCTTGTGAAAAAATTAGACATATGCCCACCCATCCAAAAATTAAACCAACTGTTTTCTGAGATACATGAAATTTATTATACATAAATACAGAAAAAAATTGCGTGAAAAAGGAAAATCCCAAAGTATTAAGAAATGTAATGGTAAATAATATTCTAAGGTTTCCATTTGTAAAAGCTTTTTGAACATTTGTAAAGCCTTTGAAAAATGAGATTTTGGTGTCTTTTTTTACAGTTAAGGTTTCTTGAAAAAAGAAATGTACAAATATAAAATTAAGCAATGCCAAACATGTAGCTAAAATAAAAGGAGTAGATAATGTAAA
>JBIPMU010000107.1:0-5056 GCA_044377205.1 Chitinophagales bacterium
GATATTAGCTAAAGCAGCCGTTCCACCTTCTTCATTTAATCCTTCTAATCGCAATTCATTTGCCCATACTTCACCACATTTTGGCAATCCATCATCATTTGATATAAAATTTTTGGGGTCGTTTATAGCTCTATTTCGGATTCCTATCATAGCTACTTTTACCGAACCCAAATCTGGATTTCCAACTACCGTGATATTTCTTGTAGGCAGATGATCTACAAAAGGAGTATTTACTGGATATCGCTGTCCATTTCGCTTATATTTTGCATTGACCAAATCCTCCAAAGTAATAATCATTTGATTGCTATCGGGCCATACGAGGTTTGCTTCTCCTGCACTATATGTTCTAGACGGAGTAATTTTTAAAGGAATTTCATATTCATAAAAATTTTCTTTAAAATCAGACCCCAATCTCAAAAAAGCCGAAATTTCATTATCCTCCAAAATCTCATTCGGAACTGTAGATTGCTCTGCATGGAATAACATTTTTATTTTTTTGAATTGTCTGAAATCAAATTGAAGATTTTTGAAACATGCTTTGGCATCGCCATCTTTTAAATTACAAAAAGTCATTTGTAGCGCTTGTTCATTCAATTGAATGGGATTTGCAGTTGAATTCACACCTACTTCTCTCAATATATTGGGTGGTGTCAAATAATTTACGGGTACTTTGGATGCATTTTCTTCCAATCCTACGCCTCCAATATTAAAGAATTCATTATCATTATTGTCTTGAGGCAAGTAATCCGTAGGTCCTTGAATTGACCCTTCATATTTTCTCCATTGATTTCGAATAAAGTCCATTTCTGTAAAACGAAGAATAACACTATCTGAAAAATTAGTTAAGAACATTCGAACAAACTGAATATTTCTAAAATCGCCAATCTCTCCAACTTTATGATCATATTTTTTTATAGGAATTCTAAATTGATACCAAGTAGCTTTGGCTCCAGATGGATCGGGAGGAGATAGCTGTGACACTTGCGTGGAGATAATAAAAGGGTGATTTTTTTCATTCATCCCCGGAAATAATCCTACTCTATACTGAAAATAGGCTTCATTTTCATTCAAAGTGTTATCTCTGTTCAAGTCTTCATTGTCCGGAGTGTTATAGCTGCTTTGAGGCACCGCAGTACTGGATACAGGTGTATTATTTTCTGGATTATTATAATTTTTATATAAGCCGATAATATCATTTCCTTGACTGATTTTATCCGAATTGAGATAAAATACAAAATTATCATTTGAAGGATCTTTAGCAGCTTCTGTATATGCTGATGGACTCAGCGTATTTTTAAGATTGGTCAAATAATTACTAAAAAAAGTATTTTCTTCTGCATTATCATACCCATCATATCCCAAATCTTGTAACGGTCTTAAATTAGGATCATTGTCAAAAGCATTAATGGTAGGAGTTACATTGGGTACAGTAGCCCAATTACTCTGTGCCATTAAGTTGCGTTTAGTACCATTTTTATCATAGAGTCCATGTTCATAGGCCATTCTAGAATCTTTAAGTACATCTTCAGATATATACCCAAGATTAAAATACAAATCTCCCTTATTGTTGGGATTTTTTGCAAATGGATCTAACATCCAAAATTGGATATATTCAATGTTATTAGTTTCAAAATTAGTATTATCTATTGCTTTTTGAATGCCTGCCCATCGAGTTTCAGGTGCTTTCAATGTATTATCAGAATTTACGCCTTGAGAAACTCCTGGTGTAGGACTTTTTGAAAATTCATAATTATAAGGTCCTTTTTCTTTTGGGAAAAAAGCTAGATCAATAGTAGTTTGTAAATCATTTGGCTGTGTTCTGCTTCGTTGAGGAAAAATATCTTTGATTCTATATTGGCGCTGATATATATCATGAATTACTTTATTAGACAAAGCGGGAAAATTAGAATTAGGAAAATAAAAACCTGTAGCAATCGAATACCAAGAAAGTTTCGCCCTATTATATCCAGTTTTTAAATCATTAAATAAATTGGCCTCTAAAAACAAATTTTTTCCACTTGCATCTTTTGCCCCTTTGGGCGTACTCGCTAAACGCCATGTCAAAGGTGGCGAACCAAAATTATAACCAATACTGGCTGCTTCAAAATCATCAATATAAATAGTTCCTTCATCGCCGATACTGCTATAATGTCCAGGGATCAAATGCGCTACTTCACCATAAAAATTAATATTGCTGGACTCATTTGTTGAATAAAAAGGTAATTTATCCAGTAACTTTGTTATAAATGGAGCTTTGGAATTATATGTTAAATCGGCTCCTATCATTTGATTGCTTATAGGATCTTCGCCAAATTGTATTTTATTGTTAAAGGGTCTTTCCGATAATTTTTCATAGGTTGCACCTATTTTAAAATTCTCATTTTCTCTAAATTCAGCTCGCAATCCCATGAAATTTTTCTGCTGAAGGGAAAACATAGCATTACTTTCAAAATCAATTTGTATTTTTCCACCCGAATTCAAAATATGATCTTGGAGTTCTACATATCCCAATCCATATTCTATAGTATAATCTTGTCCTGCTATCAAACGCTGCCCATTGAGCGAAACAGTAACCGAACCTTCAGGAATGCCAAAGCCACCTAATTGAATTCGTTTATTGGAGGCAGATTGATAGGTGCCTTTTATCACAAATCGATTAAACTCGGGAAATTGCTGAGCTACAAATTGTGTAGAGTCATATAGCTGTTGATATACATAGGTACTTGTTAAATTGGCATTACCTGCATTTATTAACTTCTGTTTTAAATGTGATCCAAAAGGCTCCAATACCGGAAAAATGATTTTTCCTGAATTAGGAATTATAGTTACATTGGGAACATAATCAAAAACTCCATCAAAAAACGGTTCGCTATTTTGGTTGAGCCTATCTAAGTTGAAAATACGAATCATAGGTTCGTTTTGTAGGTTTCCTTTTGGTAAATATCGTTTTAAACCACCTCCTGGATCATTATAGTAGACATCTAATCTAAAATTTTCTTGACTAACTTGATATGCATTCAAAGAATATATATTCTTCATCATCAAATCCCAGATAGGATAAGTTGGATTGACATTGGTTCCTTTTAATAATTTCAAATATACTAATCTTCCTGGATCTTTTACGCTGGTATCAGGAAGCGTAATATCTCTAGACAAATCACCTACTTGGTATATCTTTCCATTATAAGAATATTGAAATGAAACTGCTAACACGTCATTTGCTTGTATATTTGTGTTCAATGAAATATATCCCAATTGCTGATTCAATACAAACTCACTTGGTGATAATTTACGCATAAATGATTTTTCAAAATCTTGAAAAGAAGCCAAATTATAATTTGTTTGAAGGGTATTGAGAGCCGTATTGACATTTCTTACATTTTGGTCATTTTTAATTTTTCCATACAAATCATTTGATTCATTGGAAGGTAAAAAATTAACAGGATTCCCAATAATATTTCGAGAATAAGGCTTTACTTCTCCTAAATCTTGAAATGCTACAGCATCACGAATACTCTGTGTAACCGTAGTTCTATTCGTAATCCATACTTCACAATTTAATATTTGAAATTGTGAGACATTCATAGGTAAGTTTTTGAGTGATTTTTCATAATTATCTCTAAAAAACTGACTTAAGAAAAAGTGTTTATTGACATCATATTGATCGGCTGTAATTTCAAAACGCTGCACTTCAGCACCATTCTCAACAATTTTGGATTGCTTATTTCCTCTTTGTTGAGATAAAACCGTTTTAAGATTCAACTTACCAAATTGCAGTTCAGATTTAATTCCAAATAAAGATTGACTTCCTGTTATTAGCTGAGTTGGGACATCAAAGCTAACATCTCCAGCCTCTAAATTTCTTACAATCTCATCTTCTTTACCTCGGTATCCAAGCTTGATACGTTGACCTTCAAATCCAAAACCGGCTTGATTATTGAATTGAAGTGTATTTTGAAATTTATCCCCTATTTTACCCATTACACTCAAATTGATATTCATATCAAAATCCATAACGCCTTGCGATTGTTGAATTGGAGATATTTGTGGATTTTTAATGGTATTATGGGTATATCCCATTAGAACTTGGAGATTCCCTTGAGGTTTGACTTCTATCCCTCCATCCCCAAACATACCTTGTTCTGCTTCTTTGAGCTTTGTCACGGGACTAAATTCATTTTTTTTGGTTAAAAGACTTGATGTTTTATTGCGTGCTTGAAGATTAGCTGTATTTTCTTTTTTCGACACATATTCTACATATTCATCAAAAGTCAAAAGCATAGGCGGCTTTATATTGACACCATTTACTTTTTCTGTTATAATATATTTATTTGTTTTGGGATCGTAATCGACTTTGCGTTCAATATTTGAAGGTGGTGGCAATAAGTATCTATTCTCATTGGTTTCTTGAATGAACGAACCCGGTTCTTCTTTCTTAAATTTTGAAGAGTCTAAAGGTAACGGAGAAAATTTATCCATTGAAAAAATCAATGAGTGGGAATAAGGAACTGCATTCCCATTCCAAACAACTATAGTTAAAGTTACTATTCCAATTATTCGAAAAAGTGCCTTGGTATAATTTCCTATTTTATTTATCACAATATTTTCAAAGCCAGCTTAATATATTCTTCCACGGTTTCAATTGCTACATGTTGCTTTTCAATTGAAGCCAACGCCTTTTGGATTGTATTTTTTTGAAATCCTAAAGAGGTCAAGGCTATTAACGCTTCTTCTTTGACTTTATTGTTTGATTTAGATTCAAATATTGCATCATCACTTCCTTTCAGCATTTTATCTTTTAATTCAAGAATCAATCTTTTTGCTGTTTTTGGTCCAATGCCTTTTATAGATGAAATTTTTGATTCATTATCAGTAAGTATAGCACCCCTAATTTCACCTCCATTCATGGAGCTAAGCATCACACGTGCGGTATTGGTTCCTATTCCCGATACTGATATTAAATGCTCAAACATTACTTTTTCTTCCAAATCAAAAAAACCAAATAATTCAAATGCAGATAACGTTTGTCCATCTTTTTTTAAATGCAAATGCGTAT
>JBIPMU010000108.1:0-5021 GCA_044377205.1 Chitinophagales bacterium
TTTCACACTTAACCCTTCATCTAAATAGAAAATGCTCCCAGAGGTTCCTATCCACATCCTATTACCTCCATCTATTGCCATTGCTGTGACTTGTGAATTTAAAAAAGCACATTCGTACGTTGAGTCACTTGGATTATTAGGATTTTTAATTGTTTGTCCTGGAATATTGAAACTACAAGGTTCATTGATATTATAATTACATCCATAAATAGCTGCAATTCCTTTATCTGAACCTATCCATATATTATCATACTTATCCTCTGCTATACAATACGATGAAGACACATCCAATTTACAATCTCCTGTGTTGATATTTTTTATCAAATACATGACATCATCATTAGGATCATCGATATTTTTTTCATTATAAAACACAATACCTTGATTTCTTGTCAAAAGCCATTTATTGCCATATTTATCAATAAATAATTTTCTAATTTCTGAAGTTGGAGTTAATTTTGAAATGGAATGATTGCGCCATTTTCCGGAAACATCTATGGACTTTAATGGAGTAAGTCCATTTTTTGCAGTGAGCCAAATTAAATTAGTTGTTTTATCCAACTGCATATCCGTAATATTATTTTCTTGATTCAATCCCTCTAAGAGCGAATTTCTTGAGTCAAATAAAGTAAATGTAGCCTTTTGCTCTTTTACCAATCCCCCAAAAACGAACGCTCTATATCGCTCATCGTTTCGCTCCACCATACTCATGTGAGTTTGATATTTATTCAATGGATCTGTCCATAAACCGGCATGATTCCATCCATAGCTCAGATATTCAAAATATCCGCTATAAATTTTGAAAGCATCAACTGTAGTCTTCAAAATTCCTGTATTCAAAATCAAACGATTATTGACATATTGAAGTCTGTATGCTTCTTTATAGGGTGCAATTTTAAAATCTACATATTTTTTTGTATTATTTTCCACTTTATATATACCGTCTCCACAAATAAACAATTCATTATCTTTTGAATATACAATATCAAAAACTCTATCTTTGGTTTGATAAATTGATTCTAAATTATTTTTATTTATTTTTTCAATATTACTTCCCAAAATATTATCTTGAGAATCTTTTGTATGATATATAGTATAAATTTCATTGTTTATTTTCTTGAAAGCATGATATACTTTAGTAGAATCCAATGTTTTTAAAATGGTAAAATTAGATCCATCAAATTGATATAACTTCTTTTCTGTAAAACAATATAAAAAGTTATCCAATGCAATCATTTTTTCAAAAGAATCATTGGGCATGGCATTAGTTGTATTCCAGCTAGCATAATTTTGAAGATTTATTGATTGATTATCTATTGCTTCTTTTAATTTATAATTTGTAATAGCATAAAACTTATTTTTGAATTTATCTACACTAAAAACATTAGCATTAACTCCATTATCTCCTATAACATACGTTTCTTTTATATCATTATTTTTATAATCATATACTATAATTCCAAGCGTAGAGGCCAAATATACTTTATCAGCAATAAATTTAATTTCATTTATATTCTTTCGACCAATAAAAATCTTGTTATACACATCATAATTAGATTCAATCTTGGCACTGCCATCAGAAAAATCTATCATGTCTATAATTGAATTCTCATATACAACCAACAACTTTTTGTTGTTTTCATCATACCTAATAGCTTGTATATAATAGTCCGAAAGACCTCGAGGCTTATTCAAAAAATCTATTTCTTGTTTTTTAGAATCGAAACGATATAAAGCAAATTCACCATTGGAATAAATATCATTTCCAATTTTTTCTATTTGCGAAAAAACTCTGGGACCAAAATGATGCTGCCATGTCCCTACAACAGGAGTTGCTTGACTATAAAAAAATAAGGGATAACCTAACATTATCCCTATTATTATTTTTATTATATTTCTTGTCAAATTAATCATTTTATAAAAAAGACAACGCAAATATTTTCAAAATAGTATTACTCACTAGCTTAAAACACCTCTGGAAATCACTACTTTTTGAATCTCTGATGTTCCTTCGTAGATTTGAGTAATTTTTGCATCACGCATCAATCGTTCTACATGATATTCCTTCACATAACCATATCCACCATGAACCTGAATAGCTTCTACGGTAGTTTCCATAGCTACTTTACTTGCATATAATTTAGCCATTGCACTTGCTTGAGAATAATCTTTCCCTTCATCTTTTAATTTTGCCGCTTTGTAAACAAGCAATTTTGCCGCTTCAATTTCGGTAGCCATATCAGCCAATTTAAATTGAATAGCCTGTAATTTTGAGATTTCAGCACCAAAAGCTTTTCTTTCTTTTGCATAAGCTACAGATCTTTCATATGCGCCCATGGCTATCCCTAATGCTTGAGCTGCTATACCTATTCTTCCTCCATTGAGTGTACTCATAGCAAATTTGAATCCAAAACCATCTTCACCTATTCTATTGTCTTTTGGAACTTTTACATCATTGAACAAAAGAGTATTAGTATCACTACTTCGAATTCCCAATTTATTTTCTTTTGGACCTACCACAAATCCTGGCATATCTTTTTCAACGATTAAAACATTGATACCTTTATGTTTTAATTCAGGATTTGTTTGAGCTATTACCAAATATACAGAGGCTTGAGTACCATTTGTAATCCAGTTTTTAGTTCCATTAAGCAAATAATAGTCTCCCATATCTACTGCAGTAGTTCTTTGGCTCGTAGCATCACTTCCAGCCTCAGGTTCTGACAGACAAAACGCACCTATTACTTCTCCCGATGCCAATTTTGTTAAATATTTTTGTTTTTGTTCTTCTGTTCCATATTTTTCTATTCCATAACAAACCAATGAGTTGTTTACACTCATAGCCACGGAACAAGAATTATCTATTTTTGAAATTTCTTGCATAGCTAATACATAGCTCAAAGTATCCATACCTCCACCATTGTACTTGGGATCTACCATCATACCCATTAAACCTAGCTCCCCCATTTTTTTCAAATATTCAGATGCCATGATTTGATGTTCATCACGCTCTATTACACCTGGCAAAAGTTCTTTTTCGGCAAAATCTTTTGCCATATTTTGTATCATTAGATGCTCCTCGCTCAATTCAAAATTCATACCATTTATTTTTTTTGGGTTAGTTTAAAAATACGAGCAAAATTAATCAAATCGGATTTAATTTTGAGTTAAAATTTAAAAATTAAACCTACATTAGGAAAAAATATTAATTTATCTTATAAATAAAAATCATATGTCATTGATTATTAGCACCCTATTATTACATAATTACAAAATGTTAATTTTTTTAATGAAAATTATGATATACGTTATCAAAAATTAAACTATTTTTGCAATCATTAAGTCAAAAAACAAATTTTAAAATCAAAATATCATGAAAAAAATAGCATTATTCGTATTTATTGCATTATTTGCAATCAACGCACAAGCTCAGAAAAAAGCTAATAAAACAGCTGTAAAACAAGCAGCTACAGTTGCTCCTATTTCAAAAGATCCTTCTATATTTTTGTCTACAGATGTAGTAGATTATGGAGAAGTAAAAAAAGGTGCCGAAGGAACTAGAGAATTGGAAGTCACAAATAAAGGTTCTCAACCATTATTATTAACTAGCTGTAATGGATCATGCGGATGTACAGTTCCTACTTGTCCTCGTGAACCAATTATGCCAGGTAAATCTGCAAAAATTTCAATTAAATATGATACTAATAGACCAGGCCCTATTAATAAACAAGTTACAGTATTGAGTAATGATCCTGCAAATGCATCAAAAGTAATCGTAGTAAAGGGTAATGTTGTAGAATAATACTTTTTTAAATTTATCTTCAAAATACTAAGCGGTATCATTATGATATCGCTTTTTTTATATCTATATCTCAGCATTTTTTCATACATTTGCCTCATTAAAAATTAAAAAATGAAGATAAAGGATTTTGCCTTTGATGCATTATATCAGTCGAATTCTAATCAAGATTGTGTAGTTAAAGCTAAATTTGTGGAGGGCATTGATTGTAAAAACATTTATAATGCTACAGATATTGAAAAAATCTCTCATATAGGCTATGGCGCAGGATTTCCTCCTTTTTTACGAGGACCTTATTCTAGCATGTATATTCAGCAGCCATGGACAATCCGTCAGTATGCTGGTTTTTCTACTGCCGAAAAATCTAATGCATTCTATAGAAAAAATCTTGCAGCAGGGCAAAAAGGACTTTCAGTTGCATTTGATTTGGCTACCCATAGAGGATATGACAGCGATCATCCAAGAGTTTTAGGTGATGTAGGTATGGCTGGTGTGGCTATTGATTCGGTTGAAGATATGAAAATACTATTTGACCAAATTCCATTGGATCAAATGTCTGTTTCTATGACTATGAATGGGGCTGTAATTCCCATTATGGCTTTTTATATAGTAGCTGCTGAAGAACAAGGTGTATTACCCGAAAAATTAACAGGTACCATTCAAAACGATATTTTGAAAGAATTTATGGTACGCAATACTTATATCTACCCCCCAACACCATCTATGCGTATTATTGGAGATATATTTCAATATACTTCTAAAAAAATGCCAAAATTTAACTCCATTAGCATTTCGGGATATCATATTCAAGAAGCGGGAGGAAGTGCTGAAATTGAACTCGCATATACTCTTGCCGATGGTCTTGAATACTTAAAAACAGGTATTGAAGCAGGATTGGACATAGATAATTTTGCACCTAGACTTTCTTTTTTCTGGGGTATTGGGATGAATCATTTTATGGAAATAGCAAAAATGAGAGCGGGAAGAGTCCTTTGGGCAGAGATTGTAAACAAATTCAATCCAAAAAATCCTAAATCATTAGCACTAAGAGCCCATTGTCAAACCAGCGGATGGAGCCTCACTGAGCAAGATCCATACAATAATATAGCGCGAACATGCATTGAAGGACTTTCTGCTGTTTTTGGAGGCACACAAAGTTTGCATACAAATGCATTAGATGAAGCCATAGCATTACCTACCGATTTTTCAGCAGCCATAGCTC
>JBIPMU010000109.1:0-5018 GCA_044377205.1 Chitinophagales bacterium
TGTATTTTTCCAGCTGAAGCATAGGATCTTCATGAACAATTTCTTGAGAAATACGCTGTGCTAATGATAAAATATCGCCGTCTTCAGCTATACTAGCAAGTTTTAATTGTATATCGCCACTCTGTCTAGTTCCTGAGATATCTCCCGGTCCTCGCATTTTTAAATCTGCTTCCGCAATGACAAAACCATCGCTTGAATCGGTCATGATTTGCATGCGTTTTCTACCATCAAGATTGAGGTTGAAATCCGTAAGGAGAAAACAAAATGACTGATCACCTCCACGGCCAACTCGTCCACGAAGTTGATGTAACTGCGACAATCCAAAACGCTCTGCATTTACAATTACCATTACAGTAGCATTTGGCACGTTTACGCCCACTTCTATCACGGTAGTCGCTACTAAAATTTGAGTTTCCCCAGCTGCAAAACGAGCCATTTGCTCATTTTTTTCATCATTTTTCATCTTGCCATGAAGCATACCAGCGCTATATTTTGGCTCTGGAAATTCGCGTTGTATTTCTTCAAATCCATCTATAAGATTTTTTAAATCTATTTTTTCACTTTCTTCTATCAATGGAAAAACCATATATACTTGATAGCCTTTAGCTATTTCTTCTTTTAAAAAATGAAATAATTGAGCTTTTTTATTAAAAAATACATGCTTTGTAGCAATGGGCTTTCGGCCTGGAGGTAATTGATCAATAACAGAATAGTCTAGATCGCCATAGAGCGTCATCGCTAAGGTGCGAGGAATTGGAGTAGCGGTCATAACTAATACATGTGGAGGCAGTTCATTTTTTGCCCATAGTTTTGCTCGCTGTGCTACCCCAAAACGATGTTGTTCGTCAATCACTACTAATCCTAAATTTTTAAATACTACTGTAGGCTCAATCAAAGCATGGGTACCTATTAATACATCAATTTTTCCATGCAATAAATCATCCAAAAGTCCTTTTTTATTTTTTGCAGTTGTACTTCCCGTAAGTAAAACAACATTTAAGTTTAATGGCTTTAACAATTCCAATATCCCATCAAAATGTTGTTTTGCCAGGATTTCTGTAGGTGCCATCAAACAAGATTGAAATCCATTATTGATAGCCATAAGCATAGACATCAATGCCACAATAGTCTTGCCACTTCCTACATCGCCTTGAATAAGTCTATTCATTTGTCTTCCCGAAACTACATCTTTTCGTACATCTTTCAAAACTCTTTTTTGAGCATCGGTTAGATGAAAAGGCAAACAATTGTTGTAAAATGAATTAAAAACGGTGTCTATTTTCTCAAATACAAAACCTCTTTGTATTGTTTTTCTAGTATGAAGACTCTGTTGTAATTGAATTTGAATTTGGAAAAATTCTTCAAATTTTATTCTGCGTTGCGATTGTGCTATTTCTTGTAAGTTTTTGGGGAAATGAATTTGTAGGATAGAAGTAGGAATAGAATTCATTTGCTCACGTTTTAAAATTTCCGCAGGAAGATATTCAAAAAGCGCTCCTTTATCCAACCATTGAAAAACGTATTTGATAAGCTTACTAATCCCATTGCTGTCCAATCCTTTTTTTTTCATTGATTCTGAGGTATTATACACGGGCTGAAAACCCGAGATATCGACTTTAGAAATATCGTCTATTTGCTTAATTTCGGGATGGGTAATGCTAAAATTTCGGCCAAATTTTTGTGGTTTGCCAAAAATCAAGTACTTTTTGCCTGTAAGCAAATTTTTTCGATGCCATTCAATGCCTTGAAACCAAACCAATTGCATTTCCCCACTAGGGTCTTCAAAATTTGCAACGAGCCTTTTTTTAGCCCCTTCTCCTTCTATTCGTAGATCTTCAATTTTTCCATAGAGTTGAATGTAAGCAATCTGTTCTGTTACTTCACGGATTTGATAAATTTTCGATTTATCAATGTATCGAAAGGGATAATGGGAGATGAGGTCTTGTACAAAAAAAACACCAAGATTTTTTTTTAATAAATCAGCTTTGAGAGGCAAAATTCCCGGAATATGTTCTACAGGTGTGTTTAGTTGAATACCCATTAGACAAAAATAGATATTTTTTCAACTATACTTACAAAAAAATTATTCTATATAAGCTTTCAACTGATATTTGCCCACCGAGCTAGAATCTGTAAACACAGGGTCTAACTTCAATATTGTTTTAAATCGAACGTTTTTTTTACAGGTTTCTATATACGAAAGACTGTCTGAAACATGAACAAAAGATTTGACATTAGTCACTTTTTCGGCATTCATTCGAGCTTGAGTCCAGATTTCTTTTTGGATATCCAATACTACATTGTCTTCATTTGAAAAAAGTTCAAACTGTATTTGCTTACCCGAATCGCAGTTAAAAACATACTCTTTTGTCCCTCCAAATCCTATAACACCTTGATACTGAAATGATGGGCTATTGCCTCCTTCTTTCATCATAGCTTCTACTTCTGCTACGGACAATTCCTTTGGAGCATTGATATCTTTAGGTGCAATTTCTAATGGTAAATTTTGCTCATTTTTTTTTTCCTCCTCACACGAAAATATAAAAAATATAAAAAAGAAAATAGCGAGCTGTTGTTTCATCTTAAATTTAATGGGTAATTATATAATTTGATAGATTTCTTTCAAATTTCTTCCATAGCCATCGTAATCGAGGCCATATCCTACAATAAATTTATTGGGAATTTCAAATCCTATATAGTCCAAAATATAATTATGCTCAAAGGCTTCGGGCTTGTGCAAAAGTGTAGTAAAAGCCAATGAAGCAGGATTCATTTTTTCTAGTTCCTCCTTTATATAATGAAGTGTATGCCCCGTATCTACTATATCTTCAATTACTATGACGTCACGCCCTTCAATACTTTTACTTAGCCCTATCATTTCTCTTATTATACCTGTAGAAGATGTCCCTTCATATGATTTCACTTTCATGAATTCAATTTCACATTCTAATTTTACATTTTTAATCAAATCGGAAGCATACATAAAAGATCCATTAAGAATAGCAATAAAAAATGGATTTCTATCTTTATAATCACGCTCAATTTTTTTTGATAGTTCAAATACACGGCTTTCTATTTCCTTATCGGACAAATAGGGTTTAAAGGTCTTATCTAATAATTTTACTTCCATTATACAAGGTATATATTTTTTATTTTTAACTTATGGGATTCAAAGCTATACTATAGATTTTATATGAATTAATATCTCGCTCATAGAAAAATTTATCCAAGATACCATAAATATTTTTAGCACGAAAATAAGATGTATGAAGTTTATTTTGGCCTACTTTTACCCATTGAATCGTATAACTATCTTCGTTTTGATAATGTTTTTCTATATATTCAAGCATTTTGTTCAACGCTTCAATTTTGTCTATTGCTTTGAGCGAATGAAATAAAAAAGACTGCTGGTGATTAGGATTAATAGTAATCAAATCAAATGTTGTAATTCCGTCAATTTGACGGAAATTAAAGATTAATTGACTTTCTTTTAATCCTAAAAAATTAGCAATTTTTTGTTCAATTTGCATCAATTACATTTTAGTAATAATCTCATCTACGATACCGTATTCTATAGCTTCTTTGGCGTCCATCCAATAATCTCTATCAAAATCTTTCAAGATTTTTTCTACAGGTTGGCCACAATTATCCGCTAATATTTTAGCTAATAAAGCTCTTGTTTTTACAATTTGTTTTGCCGTAATCTCCAATTCAATAGCTTGTCCCTGAACACCTCCTATTGAAGGTTGATGAATCATTACACGACCATTTTCGAAGATTTTTCGTTTGCCTTTGGTCCCATGGCTCAATATCATGCTCCCCATAGATGCCGCCAATCCCATGCAAATTGTATTGACAGGCGACTGAATCATTTTCATGATATCCAATAAAGCTAACCCCGCAGTAACACTCCCCCCTGGACTACTTAAAAATAAATTTATCTCTTTTCCAGGTTCATGCGCATCTAAAAAAAGAATTTTTCCAATTACTTTTTCCATGCTTTTATCGTCCACAGGCCCCCAGAAATAGACTCTACGTTGTTCCAAGTAGATTTCTTCCATACGCTTCGTCATCATCGTGCCATTGTCTTTTCCTTCTTTTTCTTCTTTTTCGTCTTCGTTATTTAAAAACGTATACTGATTTATCATGATGTAGCTTCTGATTTTTAAAATTATTTTTCTAAATTTTGCAAATTTACTTCAATTATTATTTATCGGCCTTTAAAAAATAAAATATACTTGTTCTTTTTTAATTTCATTTTTTTATAAAAATTTGTTTTCTAAATTTCACTACTTTTGTCAAATGAAATATTTATATTTTTTTTCATTTTTATTAGGAATTTCAATTTTGTTTTATAGCTTTGAAAATACTTCCGAAAAGCTCCCTTCCAGTAAAGAAGAGCTCGGAAAGCGTTTGTTTTTTGAAAAAAAATTATCGCGCGATAATTCTATCAGTTGTGCTACCTGTCATATTCCAGATTTTGCATTTTCAGATACACTAGATTTTAGTATAGGTGTGGGGGGTAGAAAAAGTAAGCGAAATACTCCTTCTGCAATGAATATGGCTTCAAGAGAGCTTTTTTTCTTTGATGGACGTGCGGCTACTTTGGAAATTCAGGCTACATTTCCCATTCAAGACCACAACGAAATGGATATCAATATAGACAAGGCCGTATCTAAGATAGCGCAAGATAAGTTTTACCAAAAAGCATTCAAAAAAATTTATAAAAAAAGCCCTAATAAAGCAAATATTCTCAGTGCAATAGCAGATTATGAGCGCAGTTTGGAAAGTTCGAGTCCTTTTGACGACTATATAAATGGAGATATAAACGCTATAAGTGAATCGGCAAAGCGCGGGCACAAAGTATTCATGAATCCAAAAAACAAGTGCTTTGACTGTCATTTTACACCTGATTTTACAGGAGATGAATTTAAAAATATTGGACTATTTAATGGAAAAGACCTGAATGATAGCGGACGTTATATCATTACAAAAGATATAAAAGATTTGGGGTCTTT
>JBIPMU010000110.1:0-5010 GCA_044377205.1 Chitinophagales bacterium
TTTTATCTTGCGTAAATTTTTGACTCATATTAGCCACACTGTTATAAAAGGTAGCATCCGAAAAATCAAAAAATTCGGCATGAACAGGTTGCGTGAAAATAGTGAGGAGCTCGTGAAACAAATCGGTGAAAAAAGTGATTTCTTTGGGGCTATCTGTAGGTTTCAGGATTTCCAATTCTGTTAGTTTTTCTTGAAATTTTTCAGGATTTTTCAGCGTTTCGGGTGCCGAAACTTCAAAATAAGGTACATAAAAATCCATAGGAATCTCTTTGATACATCCAAAATCTATCGCTACCAAGTTTTCTTGATCATCTACTAAAAAATTGCCCGGATGCGGATCGGCATGAAATCTTTTTAGTCTATGTATTTGATACATATAAAAATTCCATAAAGCTTGTCCTATTTTATCTCTAACGGCTTGGCTTGGATTAGTTGCTAAAAATTCGGATAAATGAAGCCCTTCCATCCAGTCCATCGTTATGATTTTATGACAAGAATATTCGGAATAGTATTTAGGGAATATAAGATGAGGAATAGATTTACAATCCTCTTGCATTGCGCTACTTCGTTCAAGTTCTAATACATAATCAGTTTCTTCCGTTAATTTTTCTTCTACTTCTTCAAAATATTCATCCGAAGTTCCTTTAAGATTAAACATTCGTATTGCTATAGGTTTTACAATAGCAATATCCGTTTTGATACTATCGCGCACACCAGGGTACTGTATTTTTACGGCTAATTTCTTTTGGCCAATTGATGCACTATGAACTTGGCCAATACTTGCTGCATTAATAGAATTACTTGAAAAAAAATCAAAGATTTCTTCTGGATATTTTTCAAAATAAGTTTTGAATGTTTTGCGAACCAATGGCGCAGATAAAGGCGGTACTGAAAATTGTGATAATGAAAATTTTTCTACATATTGCATAGGCAATAGATTTTTTTCCATACTCAGCATTTGGGCTACTTTAAGAGCACTTCCTTTTAGTTCCTTAAGGCTATCGTAGATATCTTCTGCGTTATTTTTATGTAAATTTTCTTGTGCATTTTCAGGATCTGTTAGTTTTTCGCCATAGTATTTTATATAATTCCCTCCAATCTTTACCCCAGTAGTAAGTAATTTGGCTACTCGTTCTACTTTTTGGGTAGGAATTGAATCTATTTTTTTCATAAGTTAGTCAGATTTTAAGTTAGATACAATTCAAAAAATTGTTATACAATTTTATTTGATTAAAGAATAATGTATGGTAGCGAATTATTTTGTTTTCATGCCTTCTTTCCATATAAACTTACCTAAGTCTAGCAAGCTGCCTAGAGGACTATGATATACAAGATCAAAACTTGCTTTAATTGATTTTTCTACAAAGGCATCTGTTTTTTCAAAATTAGAAGAAGTATCTTGAATCCAAAAAGATAAAATACTCAACATTTGAATCCAAGCACCATTATGAATTAATTTTTGCTGAGCTTCTTGTGCCTTTTCAATTTCCGTATTATACGGAGCATTTAAGATAGGGGTAACAAATGTGATGAAATGATCTCGAAGCGCTTTTACTTTTTCAATTTTACTCAAATCAATTCCTTTTTTATCTAATAAAAACAGAATAAAACTTCTATTTGCCTTTCCAATTTCCAAAAAGGTAAAATAATAAGTAGAAAGTTTTTGTTCAGGAAGGTAATTTTGATAATCTGGCGCTTTTTCCATTAATTCAATTGAATGGAGATGCATATCTATTAAAAATTGAGACTCAATTTGTTCAAAAGAACTAAAAAATTGATAAAAATCTCCTTCACTTATTCCCAGTGATTTAGCAAAATGATAGATACTTTGGGGTTTGACTCCATGGGTTAAAACAAAGTCAATATATTGTTCCATAATATGTGACGAAGACATATGATTCTTTTTTGCCATATTCTTATTTTTAGTTGTTTAAAAAATAAAACCTTTAAAATTAGTATATAGTTTCAATTTTTCTATTTTATCAAAACTAATTGAACTATATTAAGTAGAAAATTAAAAAGTAGCGTATTTATACGTTTTACTTTTATAAATACTTCGCCGTCCAGCTATCTCTGGCTTTATCAAAGTCCTCAATTTTACCCTGATATACCAAGCTGCCTCCTTTGTCACCGCCCTCTGGGCCTAAATCTACGACCCAATCTGCATTGCGGATAATGTCCATATTATGTTCGATTACGATGACACTATGTCCTTTTTCAATGAGTTTCTCCATAGCCAAAAGTAGCTTTTGTACATCATGAAAATGCAATCCTGTGGTAGGCTCATCAAAAATAAAAAGATGATTGGACACATTGCTGTTTTTGTTCAAAAAGCTAGCCAATTTTACACGTTGCGCTTCGCCACCACTCAAAGAACTACTGGTTTGTCCTAGCTTTACATATCCCAATCCTATATCTTGTAAAGGAAGAATTTTTTCATATATAGTTTTGTTTTCTGCAAAAAAAATCACCGCTTCATCTATAGTCATTTCTAGTACATCGTTGATATTCTTGTCTTTGTACAGAACTTCTAGGATATGAGGCTGAAAACGTTTTCCTTTGCAGTCTTCACATACCAGTTCTACATCGGCAAGGAATTGCATCGAAACCAAATTGACTCCATCGCCTTTGCAATGTTCGCATCGGCCGCCCGGTACGTTGAAAGAGAAATCTTTGGGTTGAAGTTTTTGTGCTTTTGATTGCGCTAGGTTTGAATACAAGTCTCTAATGCCGTCAAAGGCTTTTACATAGGTTACAGGATTGCTTCGGCTGCTTCGCCCTAGCGGATTTTGGTCTATCATTTCTACATGATAGATACTTTTGATATCACCTTCTATACTACTGTGAAGTCCTGGTTTTTCGATAAAATTGCCCAACTTATGCATCAAGGCCGGATAGAGGATTTTTTTAATCAGCGTAGTTTTGCCACTCCCCGAAACGCCAGAAACTACCGTTAGCGCATTCAATGGAATTTTTACATCAATATTTTTTAAATTATGATGCCTTGCGCCTTTTATTTCTATATAATTTTTAAAAACCGTATTCTTTGTGCCTCGAGTTACATTTTTTACGTGATTGAGATAGTCTGAGGTCAAGCTTTTTGTAGCCTTTTTTATGGTTGTATAGTCTCCCGCAAATACCACTTCGCCTCCTTGCGAACCTGCCAAAGGCCCCATATCTACTATAAAATCACTCGATTTCATAATTTCTTCTTCATGCTCTACTACCAAAACTGTATTGCCTAGGTCACGGAGTGTCTTGAGTACTTTGATGAGCTTGGTCGTATCTCTGGGATGAAGCCCAATCGAAGGTTCATCCAGCACATAAAGGCTGTCGGTGAGATTGCTCCCAAGGGTTCGAGTGAGGTTGATACGTTGACTTTCTCCGCCCGAAAGGGTATTGGCTATACGATTCATCGTCAAATAACTCAATCCTACATTCATCATATATTCCAATCGATTGTTTATTTCTAGCAAAATTCGTTTGGCTATTTGACTCTCTTGTTCTGTCAATGAAATTTCTTTGAAGAAAAAATACATTTCTTCCACAGTCATTTCTAGAATTTCGGAAATGGTTTTTTCGGCTACTTTTACAAAATTGCTATCTTTTCGGATTCTATGTCCCTTGCAGTCAGGGCAATAAGTCTTGCCTCGATAGCGCGAATACAGAATTCGATACTCAATTCGGTAATTGTTTTCTTGAACCATTTCAAAAAATTGATGGATCCCTTGTGTAGTTTTGTTTCCTTCCCACAACAAGTTTTTTTCTTTTTCGCTCAAATCCAAATAAGGGCGATGAATAGGAAATTTGTTAGCCTCGGCTTTATTCAAAAATTGTGTATAATACACTTTCATTTTTTCACTTCGCCATGGGGCTACCATTTCTTCATAAAAACTTCGAGTTTTATCTGGAATGACCAAATCTTCTTCTATTCCCAAGATATTTCCCATACCTTCGCAGGTAGGACAAGCTCCATAGGAGTTGTTGAAATTAAAAAATTGTGGCGAGGGTTGCTCAAAAGTAATGCCGTCTGCTTCAAATTTATTGTTGAACAAATGATTGGTATTATCCGAAGTATTGATGACTTCACATTCAAATTGATTTTCTTCAAAAGCCGTTTGGACACTATCCGAAATTTCGTTGACAAACGCATCTTCAATCGTCTCGGGTACCGAAAATCGTTTTACCACCACATACAAAGATTTCCATTTTTCTTTATTATCCAGCAAATCTTCTATTTTGATAAATTTTTTGCCATCCCAGAGCCTGTTGAATCCTTTGTTCAATAAAACATTCAATTGACTTTCGGCATTTTTGGTGCTTTTGATTTCAAATCCTATAAAATATGTAGCCGATTTGTCCAAATTCAAGATATAATTAACTACATCTACCACTTCATCTTTTTGTACTTTTTTGCCTGTTTTAGGCGAATACGTTGTGCCCACTCGAGCGAAAAGAAGACGGAGGTATTCGTAAATTTCGGTCAAAGTACCTACGGTACTTCTATTATTTCCTCCAGCTACTTTTTGTTCCAATGCTATGGCAGGACACAATCCTTTGATATAATCCACGTCGGGTTTGTTCATACGGCTCAGAAACTGACGCGCATAGCTACTCAAGCTCTCAATATATCTTCTTTGTCCTTCGGCATAGATAGTGTCTATGCTTAAGGATGATTTTCCACTGCCCGAAACGCCAGTCACTACAATGAGTTTCTTTTTGGGAAGCTTCAAATCAATATTCTTTAGATTATGGGTTCTGGCTCCTTTTATGATTATTTCTTGCATGCTTTTTATGATTGCGCTATCGTTTTTTACTGAACTCACAAAGGTACATAAATTTTGGTGAAAATAAAATTTCAGATTGAAAATAATCTGCTATTTTTGTAGGGTTACTCGTTTTGAAATAATAAATAAATACAGATTATGTCTCTTTCTATTGTTGTTGCTTTTGCCAAGAATCTTGCTATAGGAAAAGACAATAAATTGCTTTGGCGTCAAAAAGCCGATA
>JBIPMU010000293.1:0-4967 GCA_044377205.1 Chitinophagales bacterium
AGTTTTTGGAACGGGATATCCCACTACACTCGGAGCCTTTCAAAGTACTTTTGCTGGACAAACCGATATTGCAATTACAAAATTTAATGCTACAGGATCTGCAAGAATTTATTCTACATATATTGGGGGCAATAGCTATGATGTGCCTCATAGTTTGATTGTAGATCAAAACGGTAGATTGATTTTGCTTGGCACTACGAGTTCTCCTAATTACCCAACCACATCAAATGCTTTTGACAATTCATTTAATGGTGGCAATGCACTCAGTATGAGTTTATTTAATTTTTTTTTAGGACTAGGTATTGAATATCCAAATGGTGCCGATATAGTTATTACAAAATTCAATACCAATGGAAATGCATTGATTGGATCTAGCTTTTTTGGAGGCTCCGGAACAGATGGTGTAGGTACAGCAGCATCATTAATTGTTAACTATGGCGATTGCCTTCGTGGTGAAGTATTAGTCGATTCCAATGATCATATTTATATTGCCACCACATCCAATTCCACAAATTTACCTACTGTAGCAAACTCACTATTTAAAACAAATGCAGGTGGTTTTGATGGAATTATTGCTAAATTTAATACTAATTTATCCAATCTTTTATCTTTTAGTCATATAGGAGGAGCCGGTGATGACGCTTTATATGACATGGCTTTTGATAAAAACAAAAACATTGTAGTAGCAGGAGGCTCTAATTCTTCAAACTATCCAACTACCGCAGGAGTCTTTGCTACTGCTAATAGTGGAGGTGTAGATGGTATCATTTCTTCTTTAAGTAATAATTTATCATTATTGCGTTTTTCAGGATATTATGGCACTTCTGAATATGATCAAATCTATTTTGTAGAACTAAACAATAAAGATGAAATTCATGTTTTTGGTCAGTCCGATATCGGTACGGGAAGTTTTTATTCTTCAAATGCAACATTTGGACAATCACACAGCGGTCAATTTGTATCTATTTTCAATACTACATATACTTCGCGGCTTCGCTCCACAATGTTTGGCGACAATGATCGATTTCCAGACATATCACCTACAGCCTTTTTAGTTGATTATTGTGATAAAATTTTTATTACGGGATGGGGAAGCAATCTTAGTGGTTTTAACACATACCAATTATCCGTAGCCGGACTTCCTGTAACAGCCAATGCCTATCAAAGTTCTACATTAGGAAATGGGTTTTATATGATGATCTTAGAGGGCGATTTAAGTCAATTGTTTTATGGTTCTTTTTTTGGAGGTACTACCGCATTATCTGATGAACATGTAGATGGTGGGACGAGTCGTTTTGATAAAAATGGTATAATTTATCATGCTGTATGTGCTGGATGTGGTGGACAGAGCAACTATCCCATTTTTCCAAGTGCTTCGGCGGTTGTTTCTGGAACCAATCAAAGCCCCAATTGTAATCTTGGTGTTCTAAAATTTGATTTTGGATTACCTGTAAAAGCCAATTTCTCTTCGGCTACAAATTGTGCCCCTGGCAATATTCAATTCACAGATTTAAGTCATACTGTTGGCACTAATGTTACCTACCAATGGGATTTTGACAATGGGAATACTTCTTCATTAAAAAGCCCAACGACATTTTATACTTCTCCGGGCATTTATAATGTAAGACTCATCATTAAAGATCCAAATTCCTGTAATAATACCGATACAATTATCAAACCTGTATTAGTTTTGGGATATTCATCTACCTCATTACCCGAAAAAACTGTATGTCCAGGCAATTCTGTTAGAATTGGATTTCCAAATGTTACAGATCCTACCATATCAATAAGCTGGACACCTTCAAATACCATTGATGATCCCAATATCTTAGCGCCCTACGCCACTCCTTTGACTACTACTATCTACAAAGCAATCGTAACAAAAGGAAGCTGTATAGATACTTTTTTTCAAAAAGTATCTATTACAAAAGACTTAATGAAAGTAAAAGCCGATTCCATAATATGTATCAATGATACGGTGTCTATTAATGCCACACCTATTCCAGGAGCTATTTACACATGGTCTCCCGCACCATTAATCGTCAATGGAGTCGGAGCTTTGGCGCTCGCCAAATTACAAAAAGGATCTACTATTTTTGTTGAAGTGGTAGATACAAATAATTGTAAACTTTTGGATTCTATTTTTATAAATGTATTAGAACCTAACACGTTTTTCATCAAAACTATCGATACTTTGAGTTGTAAATTTGATAGTATTGAAATAGAAACAAATTATCTACCAAATGTTCAATATAATTGGACTCCCACAATTCCAATTACAAATGGCATTGGTACTAGTAAGATAAGAGGATTTATCAATTCCAATACATTATTCATTGTTACAGCATCACTGGCGAGAGGATGTAGCTTCTCCGATAGTTTATTTATCAAGAAAGACACAAATTTCGTAAAACTTTCTGCCAATCCAATTATATGTAGATTAGATACATTTTCTATCAAAGCTACAGTCAATCCTAACTATAAATATTCTTGGAATCCCACAAACTGGATCGAAAACCGAGATTCTTTGGTACGATATGTATTACAAGATAAATTACTATATCGTTGTGAAATTTCTGTAGCCCCATCCAATAAATGTAAATATTTTGACACCATTACTATTGATTATAGTCGCTTATTGGAAGATTTAGAGGCAACAGCCACACCCGTTAGAATTGAATTTGGCGATTCTTCAAGACTGCTTGCCAAAGCACAAAATGGTGTAGATTTTGTGTGGTCACCCAAAGAATCATTAGACAAGTTTATAGTTCCTAGTCCTTGGGCAAAACCAATCGTAAATACAATATATGAAGTAATAGTAAAAGATCGAAATGGATGTAAAAAATCCGATACAGCTGAAGTAGAGGTTTTTTTTGAACTATGTGATGATCCAGAAGTATATGTACCCAATGCTTTCACCCCCAATGGAGATGGGAAAAATGATGCCTTGTATGTTCGCGGCAATAATATTTTAAAAATGTATTTTGCAGTGTATGACCGATGGGGGCAGTTAATTTTTGAGTCCAATACACAAAAAAAAGGATGGGATGGTACCTACAAAGGAATCCTTCTTGAACCTACTGTATATGCATACTATCTTGATGTAGAATGTATTGGCGGAGCAAGACTCAAAAAATCAGGTAATATTACGTTATTAAAATAAGGGAGCATGGACTTGAAAAAGCGCTTTTTTATCGTAATTATATCAATAACTCATTTTATTTTTAATACAAAATGTATAGCCCAAGATCTACATTTTTCTCAATTTAATAGGACCCCTTTATTTCTCAATCCCGCCTTATCGGGTGCTTTTGAAGGACAAATCCGGGTCATGGCTAATTTTCGCAATCAATGGCAAGCCATTCCTGTACCATACAATTCAATCAGTTTAAGCGCAGATTATAATTTAACGTTTGAAACCTCAAGAGATCGCGTAGGTTTTGGGGCTCAAATAGTATCTGATAGAGCTGGCGATGGAAAATATACTACAACGGTAGCCTCTTTTAGTCCAGCATATCATTATACATTTGGTGGTCGAAACCCTGCTTCTCTGAGTCTTGGAGCCCAAGTAAACTTCACACAACGATCATATGATCCCAATAAGCTTCGATTTGACAATCAATTTAATGGCGATTATTTTGATCCCAATATTCCCATCAATGAACAATTTGATCGAACCCAATTGAGCTTTTTTGATTTTGGCATAGGATTGAATTATAATCAAGTTTTTAGAGAAGATCAAATTTTTAATGTTGGGTTTTCTATCCAGCATTTGAATCAAACCAACCAAAATTTCCTCAATAAATCTTCTAACGCATTACTTCAGCGAAAATTTAATCTCTATGCTAGTGCCGATTTTGTTATATGGAAAAATATAGCCTTGATGCCATTATCCTTTTATCAATGGCAAGATAATAAAAATGAATGGATAATGGGACTAGGAGTAAAATTAGATTTGGCGAAAGGATCTGACGATGAAAAATCCAGCATAACTTTTGGCATGAGCCATAGAATTGGAGATGCTTGGATTCCATGGTTCCATTATGAAAAAAAAGTATTTACGGCACAGCTCAGCTACGACTTTAATTCATCGCCTCTCCGTATAGCCTCCTCAAACTATGGAGGACTCGAACTTTCTATAGGGTATTTAATCAAATCTAAAGACCAACCTTCAAAAGGCGAACCCAATTTTTGCCCCTATATCTGGTATTAAAGTTAAAATCCATTTTATTTACAACCGCCCCAATATCATCTCAATAGCTATTCTAACATTTAGCTGCGGACTCTGAAAAATATGTGGTCAAACATAAATTTTAGATTTAAGATACAATCTATCAAAAAAACAGTTTTAGACTAATTAAAATACTTGCATTTTAGTAATATACAAAAAAATTATATGTAACTTTGTAATCTCAAATGATTTCTTATTTTTTTTGAGTTTTTATAATAGCACATTGCTACAACCCTGTTGTTGAAAAGACCAAGTTAAACATAGGACAAGAGTTGAAAAAATAGAATCATTCACATGGCGTGGATGGCTAGTTTTTTTCTGTCCATAGGAATTGGTCTTCCTCAACAATGAAAAAGATGGGTCATCCACGTTTTTTTTTTGACAAATTCTTTTTTTTGTTTAAATAAACTCTGTTATTTTTGCAAAGTTAATTAACTTAAATTAACATTTATAGCGTAGCTATAACCTGTTGTTGGAAAGACCAAACAATGCAATGGACAGGAGTTAGAGCATACACTGCGCCCACATTCTATTGTGGGTGTGCTCTCCTGTATACTGCTATTTTGATTTTTCAAAATAGGTGTAGTCATCTTCTTGCACTATAAATTAGCATAAATTATTCATCAAGAGAAGTGATGAAAAGATAAATATTATGAAAAATATATTTTTATTGCTTTTTTTACTAGTTCAAATATACAATTTACAATCACAAGTCCCAAACTATGTTCCTACTAAC
>JBIPMU010000111.1:0-4943 GCA_044377205.1 Chitinophagales bacterium
TTTATTTTCTTTGTTTTTGAGAATGGTAGAAACCGTATTACTTATTCCTTTTCTATAATAAGTAATTAGAATTTTATCACCTGGGCTGTATTTTGATATTTGTTCCAAAAGTTCAGGGCTAGAATGCACTTCTACCTCATTGATTTTTGTAATTACATCCATTGGTTGCAAGCCTGCTTGTTCTCCAGCACCACCTTTGTTGATAGTTCCTAACAAAATACCATTTGGAGATTTTAATCCCAGTTCTTTGGCTTTTTCGCTCGTAAGATTGCTTATTCCTACTCCCAAATACGCTCTTTGAACCGTACCATATTGCTTCAAATCGTTGTATACTTTTTTAACCAAATTGGAAGGAACGGCAAAGGCATAACCCGCATAAGCACCCGTAGGAGAGGCAATAGCAGTATTGATTCCTATCAATTCGCCATTCAAATTGACCAATGCACCACCTGAATTTCCTGGATTAACAGCCGCATCGGTTTGAATAAAGGATTCAATAGATGTATTATTTTCATTACGTTGATTAGGAAGGTTGAGGCTTCGGCCTTTGGCACTAACAATGCCTTGAGTAACGGTACTGGCTAGGTTAAAAGGATTTCCTACCGCCAATACCCATTCGCCCACCATGACATTCTCAGAATTGGCAATATTGATAAAAGGCAATTGATTTTCTTCAATTTTGATAAGCGCTAAATCGGTGTCTTTATCTTTCCCAATAAGTTTTGCCTTGTAAGAAGTTTTATTATTGAGAATTACCTCAATTTCATCGGCATCTTGTATTACGTGATTATTGGTAATAATATATCCATCTGCACTGAGAATTACACCCGAGCCACTTCCTTCTTGCTTTTGAGCACTTGGAGGACGAAAGTAGAAATCATTCCCAAAAAAGTCCGCAAAAGGGTTGCTATAGTTCTGTTGTATTGTAGCTTTTGTTTTGATATGCACCACACAAGGTGTGGAAATAGAAGCAGCATTTACAAAACTTGATTTTTCAACAATTTGCTGAGCTATTCCTGTTTTTAAAATTCCTATAATACTAAAAATTACAAATGTTTTTGAAATTAATTGTTTCATAAAATCTATTTTTTACTGCAAAAATAAATAGATTTGAATTTGCTGTCAATAGATTTGAAAGATGTTTAACAATATTTTTTATCTTTTTTTGATAAAAAATTTAGAATTGAAAAAAATCTTAAACAATTTTAATTATTTCTTCTTAAAAATAAAGATATCTAATCTTTTAATATACTTTGTAGTCCTTTTGCATCGGAGAACTTCATTCGTCCAGCTAAAAAAAGTCTCATTTCTCGGCGTTGGAGTGCCATGTCGTAATCCATTTTTTCTTCATTGGATTCCGCAATAATAGGATCTACCATTTTAGGTTTACCATTGCTATCAAGTGCTACAAACGTATAAAAAGCACTATTACATTTATATTTATTCTTTGTAGGTAAATTTTCAGCCCAAACTTCAATTTTTACTTCCATTGAAGAATTGAATGAACGAGTAACTTTTGAGGAAATTTGAACAACATCTCCCATTTTTATTGGATTTTCAAATGATACTTGATCTACCGATACCGTTACGACAACAGATTCTGCATGTCTACCAGCGCTAATAGCTGAGCATATGTCCATCCAATGTAATATTTTTCCTCCACGGAGATTATGTATAGCATTGGTGTCATTTGGGAGTACCATTTCCATCATATTAGCATAAGAATCTATTGCTTTTTTACCTTTTGTCATGGTTGTTATTTTTATGCAAATTTAAGTCTTAAAGATTTATTCAATAATTAATTTTTGAAAGCAGGATGAAAATCTTCAAGGGTTCGGCGCAAGAAATTTTTATCTAAATGGGTATATATCTCCGTGGTAGTAATAGAACTATGACCAAGCATTTCTTGTATAGCTCTTAAGTCAGCACCATTTTCAAGTAAATGCGTAGCAAATGAATGTCGAAATGTATGGGGTGAGATGATTTTTTGAATTCCTACTGCTGATGCAAGTGTTTTGATACAATTGAAAATTGAAATTCTAGAAATAGGCGTTCCTTTTGTATTTAGAAAAAAAAAGTCTGCATTAAGTGGAGAAGGACTATGATGATTTCTATAATTTTTTAGATATATATCAGCATGTTTTAAAGCAGTTTTACCAATAGGTACTAATCTTTCTTTATTTCCTTTTCCAATAATTTTAAGTAAATTCAGCTCAAAAAACACATTGGATATTTTAAGTTCGCATAATTCGGAAACTCTAAGGCCGCTGCTATATAAAATCTCAAGCATAGCTCTATTTCTCGTTCCCGATTCATTGGACATATCTATTGCATTGAGCATTATTTCAATTTCTTGAAATGAAAGTGTATCGGGAAGCTTTCGTTTTGTCTTAGGTGTTTCAATTAAATCTGCAGGACTTTGATTTATTTCATTTTCATATACCAAATAATTGAAAAATGATTTAATACCTGAAATAATTCTTGCTTGTGTAGCAGCGCTCAATATAAAATTCTCATTAAGATAAATCAGAAAGCCTTCCAAATGGGATTTATCTGTCTTTTTTATACTGAGATTTGGATAATCTTGTTCAAGATATACAAATAGCTTACTTAAATCATTTAAATAAGCCTCAATGGTATTTTTGGATTGATTTTTTTCAGCTTTGAGATATGAAACAAAACCTTTGAAGTAACTATGTGTATTATAATTGTCCATGTTTTTTCAAAATAATTATAAAAGATGCACCTTCTTCAGGATTACTTTCTAGATGTATTTCCCCATTCATTTGTTCAATAAACTTCTTTGTAATCGCTAATCCTAATCCTGTTCCTGAGGATTTAGTTGTAAAATTGGGTTCAAAAATTTTTTCAATCAATTCTATTGGTACTCCTTTTCCATTGTCTTTGATTATGATTTTTAAGTTTTTATTGGTCTCTATTAATTCAATTTCAATTATGGCTTGTTCTTTTTGGCTCAATTGAGAGGATTGAATTCCATTTTTAATGATATTATTTAAACAGCTTATCATTTGTTCTCTATCAATATTGGCAGGAGCAGAACTCAAATTGGTTTGAAATAAGACAATCGTATTTTCATTATCATACAGATTTGTGATATTTTTAATTAGAGGAATCAGATCGGTTATTTCCAATTCGGAGTCTTTTAATTTTGCAAAACTAGAAAATGCGGATGCAATACCACTTAAATTGTTAATCTGCTCAATTAAAGTATTACATATATTGCTTGTTAAATCACTTAAATCTTCCTCACCATCTTTTATTTTTTGTTGGAGAAATTGTATCCTCAGCTTCATAGGTGTCAATGGATTTTTGATTTCATGAGCTATTTGTTTTGCCATTTCGCGCCAAGCTTGTTCTCTTTCATTATATGCCATCTGTTTAACACTGAGATCAAGACTTTTGACTAATTTATTATATTGTCGCACTAATTGTCCAATTTCATCGCTATTATCATATTCGATTATTTCATTATTGGATGAAAGTCTAATTTTTGAAATCTTGGAGATCAACATATTGAGGGGTTCTGTAATGGTATGTGATAGCCAAAAAGCCACAAGGATTGCTAATAAAAAAAGAAATACATATATGTTTATAAGTGAAACAATAAAATTTGAAACATCACTTTTGAGCCAGCTTGGATTTTCTTTAAGTGGTAGTATAATAATAAAATTATTATTTGTCGTATTAGGGAATACTAATGAATATGCTTCGAATAAATTATTTTTTGATTCTGAATCTACTTTTGATATGGATTTTACTTTATTGTCAACGATATTTTTCATAACTTCAGAGCGTAGAAAAGGTCTTTTGAAATTTATCAATTTTGAATGAATATAGGCTTTTCCATCAAGAGTATATAGGCTTATTTGAACATTGTTGTTAAGCGCTAATTTATCTATATAAGTGTTCAATTCATTTTTTTTCTCTTCATCAGTTTTATTTGAAAAATTCATTTCTTTTAGATAAAAGCTCAAAGAATTCTGAATGGAGTTTAACTTATTGAGCAAATATTCTTTTTTATATTCTTCTGTTTTACTTTTTAAATTGGAATAACTAATAATGGCAATACTAAAAAAGATTAAAAATATGAGGCCAATTATCATAGACGTAATCTTATTTCTCAAAGATATTCGCTGCATCAATCTTTTGTGCATTCCTTTGAAATAAAATAATTTTAGGATAAAAATTACAATATAATAGAATGAAAACAAAATTAAATTAAAACAAAATATATATGAAAATAATGCAAAGGTAGAGATGGGTTGGATTGAATACGTATTTAAAATAACTTTTAAATTATTTCCAAAAAAATATACTTTGTTTATAAAATTCTCAGTTTCCGAGGATTCTATAATTTCCTTTTTTGAATTCAAGTTATAATTAAATGAATAATTGTATGGATACGTACCCGTATATTCATATAAAGTATCCGATTTGTATATGGAATAATTTATAGAATTTTCGCCAATTATTTCTTCATTTATATTGTTTTTTACATAATGATTTAACTTATTTAAATAATTAACAGGAGTTATCTTATAAAATAAATTTTCTTTTAAATTTTCAATTAAATAAAATTTGTTATTTGGTTCATTTATAAAAAGTACTTTAATAATACTATCGCTCATTATAGGTTTGGCATGGGCTAATACATTAAACCAATCTTTAGTTTTAGATTTGTACAATGTATCAATTTTAATATTTTTAGCTACAAGTGAATCATTACATTTTTGTTTAGAAACTATTTTGCATTTTAAGTAGTTAAGAAGAATATTTTGAGTATAGTTGTCATTTCCAAATGCTATTTCACTGGCAATAGATTCCATTACAGCAGTTTCTTTTTGAGCATTAAAATGATTCAATAAAAAAGTAGAAATAGAAGTAGCAAATAAGATGAAAAAGAATATATTGGATTTATTACT
>JBIPMU010000112.1:0-4937 GCA_044377205.1 Chitinophagales bacterium
AATTATCTTAGAAGCTGAAATATTATAAATTTCATTTGAAATCATACCACCCGCTTTCAATATTCCGTCTTTATTAGTATTTGCACCTACTTCATCATTTGTAGATATTTGTTTTACTATTACATTTGCATTTGGAATAGGTTTATCAGTAGCTTTATCCAAAACTAAAACTTGTAATTTCATAGTTGGAACCAAATCATCCTCCATTTCTATGTTAATAGTTTTTGAATCGTTCAATTTATTTACAATCACTTTTCTATCAATATATCCAGGCTTTGAAACTGTCAATGTACATAATTTTGCTTGTTTAAAATCTGATTGATAAATACCTTTAGTATCGGTTAAATTTGAAGCATTTTCATTTATACAATCTCCAGAAATGATTACGTTTTCAATAGGTTCATTAGTTTTTTTAGAAATAACTTTTATCGTCAGCTTTAAATCTAAATTTTTCCAATGATAAATATCATCTTCACCAATGCCTCCTGCTCTATTTGATGTAAAGTAGCCTTCTTTATTATCCGAATCTATAATATAGCTAAAATCATCATCTTTAGAATTGAATGGGTTTCCTAAATTTTCTGGTGTAGAAAATGTATTATTTTCAATTGTAGATTTAAATATATCCAATCCTCCCAATCCTGGATGCCCATCAGAAGCAAAATATAAGGTCCCATCTTTTGATAAAAAAGGAAATTTTTCTTCACCAAGCGTATTAATTTTTGATCCTAAATTTTCTGGAGTTCCCCACTCTAATCCTACTCTCTTAGACATCCATAAATCGGTACCCCCATAGCCACCAGGCATATTACTTGCAAAAATCAAAATCTGATCATCATTAGAAAAGGCAGGATGCGCATATGAATAATCATCTGATTTAGAGTTATTAACCAATCTTACTTCTGTCATTTCAGACCAGTGATCTAAATCACCTTTATAATTTACTCTAAATATTTTTAAGTTTACTGTCTTTTTATCTGTGGAGGCTTTATTTACTTTTTTACCTTCTGTATTAGTTTTTGTAAGGTACATTACACCAAAATCTTTTGAAAAACTCATTGGACCTTGCATGTATTTTTGATCTATATTTTTTAATAATTGTGGCCCTTTTCTTAGCAATTCACCATATGTTTTTTCTGCAATATATACATCGGTAAATAAGTTATAATTTGAAGATTTTAAATCATATCCTGTACCTGTTCTTCTTTGTGATGTTGTTACATAAGCAATTCCTTTTCTATAGAACATTGCTGAAAAATCTGACATTGAAGTATTTATTTCACTTACGTTTCTTAATTTAATAGAAGGTTGTGGCGCTGAAATATTTTTGAAATATTCAGCAGATATTTTATCCTTATCATTCTCTGCTTTACCCTTCAAGAGATTATATATATTAGCAGCTTCAGTGTAGCTCTTAGAAGCTGTTAATATTTTAGCATAATTCAATGCACCTATTTCTGATAATTGTCCTTTTATGTACATACTACCTAGTATAGAAATTGCCTCTTTATTATTTTTATCTTTAAATAATAATACATTTGCTAATTTTTCTTGAGCTCTTATATTCTCAGGTGATTCGGATAATGCTTTTTTATATGCTTTTACAGCTTTATCAATATTCAAGGAATGAAAAGCATCATCACCCTTTTTCTCAGCACCATTTATTTCTTGTGAGTATATAGTCATAGTGCAGCATAAAGCAACAATTAAAACTATGAAATGCATCGCAACTTTTTTCATGTCTTGTTTTTTAAATTTATAAATATTAGTTTATACTTAATGTAAATTAGAAATAATTAACATAACGAGGCGATATAAATCGTTGTGAATTGCTTCCTAATTCTCCAAAATTCAATCCTAAGAATATTTCATGTGATCCAGTTGTGGCATTATTTAATCTAGATAAATGATAATCATAAGCATATCCAACTTCTATTTTGTTTGTTACCAACATTTTGAATATTCCAATAATTGCTTCTCCTCTAAATCCAACAATTTGATCATATTGACCAACTTCCGAAATTACATCTCCACCGGATCTAAATCCAGCTCCAATCCAAAAACGTTCTTTAATCAAAAAGTTTAAGTTTATATCAATATTTGGTGAAGAATTATCCGATAGTTTAAAAAATACTTGTGGCTTAATTTTCAAACCCTCTTCATTCCCAAAAACATATCCTGCTGAGGCAAAATAGTGATTATATATTTTACTTGCCGTTTTTACTGCCGAATCTAATCTAATATCTGAAATTCTTAAATTCAATAAATGCGGCACTGAACCCCCTACAAAATATCTTTTGTTCATTAAAAAAAGGCCTGCTCCAAAATTAGGTAAATATGCTGTTGCAGACTGAAATCCTTCTGGATTTATTGTTTTTGCGTTTGCAGCTCCATCATTTATCATAAACAATGATCCCATCAAGCCAAAAGATAATCTTGTATTTTCATCTAATTTAAGTCTATATGCATAATTCAAATCCAAACCTATATTGTTATATAAACCTAACTTATCATATTTCAAGGTGCCACCAAGCGCCATGTTTTTATTTTTCAATGGAGTATGAAAAGATACATTACCACTTCTTGGGGCTCCGTCTACACCAACCCACTGATATCTAAAAATTGAGGACAATTGTGGTCTGTCTAAATATCCAGCTGCTGCTGGATTTACAAATGTAGGATTAAACATATACATACTGAATGTCATATCCTGTTGACCATGAAAAACTAAGGAAAATGTACTAAAAAACACAAATGCAATTTTGCAAAATAACTTGTTCATATTTAATTTTTTATTAAAATGATTAGGCAACTACTTAAATTCTATTATTTTTCGTGCTCTAATTCACAAGTATCTTACAATAACTATGCCATTTATAATCTTTTTAGTTCACATTCATTTTGTATTTGAATAGCTAGCGCAAGTGCTGCTGATGCATCATGTACAGAAACCTTTACATCACAATGATTATCAATACTATATAAAAAAGATTTCAATTCTTCATATATTGCATTTTTTTCTGTATTTGAACTGTTAAAAAAACTAATTTTTTTCTTTTCTCCCGATTTTAATTCAAAAAAATTATCATTATCTAATTCCGCATCTATAATTTTATATACTTCTGAAACTTTATTTAGAAAATCAATCGTTGCATACATGTTTTGCTTAAAAATACGCATTTTACGCATTTTTTTCATTGAAATTCTACTGGCTGTAAAATTTGCTACACATCCATTATCAAATAAAACACGAGCATTAGCAATGTCTACAGAATTATTAATTACCGAAACCCCATTAGCCTGGATCGATTTTACTTTTGACTGTACTAATTTTAATACAATATCTATATCATGAATCATGAGATCCATCACAACTGAGACTTCTGTTCCTCTAGGATTAAACGGTGCCAATCTGTGAATTTCAAAAAATTGAGGGGCTATAAGTTCTGTTTCTATTGAAGTAAATGCTGGATTATAACGCTCTACATGTCCTATTTGTACCTTCAAATCTGTTTCTGCAATCATTTGAGACAATATGGTAGCCTCTTCCAATGAATAACAAATTGGCTTTTCTATAAATACATGTTTTGAAGAAGCTATAGCTTTTTTTGCATATTCAAAATGAAATTGAGTAGGCGTAACAATATCAATTATAGTTGTATTATGCAACAATTCCTCAAAACTATTTACTATGGATACATCATATTGCAGAGCAATCATTTGCAAACGATCTACATTATTATCAAAAACTTTAATATGTTCTTTTGAAACTAACTCTAGCCATTGTTTTAAATGTATTTCACCTAAATGGCCCAGTCCAACAATTCCTATATGATTCATATAATTAAAAAAGGCCCAAATTTTCATTTGAGCCATTTACATTTTATTTTGTAATAAATTCTATATCTACTCTTCTATTCACTGCTCTTCCTGCTTCGGTATCATTATCTCCCTTTGGAACACTTGGACCATATCCCATTGTAGATATTCTTTCTCCTTCTATACCTTTTTGCATAAAATACATTTTTACAGCTTCAGCTCTATCCATAGATAATCTCATATTTTTTTCAAGTTTACCTACATTATCAGTATGCCCTTCTAATTTTATTTTATAAGTAGGATTCTCATTCAAAATTTTAGCGACTATATTTAAAGAGCTAAAAGATGCATTTTTGATTACAGCACTTCCTGTAAAGAATTCAAGATTTTCTTGAGCTAACTTAGCCGCAATTTTCTCTTCAGAAATTGGACACCCCTTGTTTGCTTTCAATCCCGCTTCATTAGGACAATCATCTTCAACATCTATAATTCCATCAGAATCTGTATCCTTTGGTTTTTCTTCAGGGCATCCATTATTCGCTATCAATCCAGCTACATCTGGACATTTATCCTGATTATCTGGGATTCTATCTTCGTCTTTATCTGGACATCCATCTAAATCTTTTTTACCTTTTTCTTTTGGACATTTATCTAAATCATCTGACATTCCATCGCCATCACTATCTGGACATCCGCCATATTCTTTTGGCCCTGCTTGTTTTGGACATTTATCTTCACTATCAATTATACCATCATTATCAGCATCTGGACATCCACTGGTAATAAGCGGTCCTTTTTTGGTAGGACATTTATCTTGATTATTTGGGATACCATCTTCATCATCATCGGGTGGTGCACATCCCATATTATCACAATCGCCAGGAATATCTTTACATTTATCTAATTTATTTGAAATCTTATCGCCATCAAAGTCTTTTGGGACTTTTTTATTCATTATTGGAATATTAATACTGAAATTAAATCCAAAATTCTTAGTTTGTTTCTTTAAACCCGAAGCTATTAACCAATCTTGAATGGCTAAATTAAAGCAGAATAATCGCAATCCAGCCCCTACATTGACTTCTTTGCTCAACATATGATATTGGACTGGGAAATAA
>JBIPMU010000113.1:0-4933 GCA_044377205.1 Chitinophagales bacterium
GCTAGCCTGGAGCCCCTTTCCTCTAAGCGTTTTTGCCATTTCCATATTTTTTTCCATTGCCGCTTCATCCAAATTTAAGATTAATACGCGTTCTTGCGATGACGTTTCGGGGAATTTTCTTAATTTCAGCATAATATCGTAAATTCGGTCAAGTCCAAATGAAAATCCAACGCCACTCATGTTTTTGAGTCCGAAAATTTCGGTGAGATTGTCGTATCGTCCGCCGCCAGATATAGATCCATAGTCCATTTCAGAGGAAACTACTTCAAATACTATGCCTGTGTAATAGTCCAGTCCACGTACCAGTTTGTTTGAAACTTTTACATTTTTGCTCTGCGCATATTTTTTGATAAATGCTATTTCTTCCAATCCTTTTTTTAATTCGTCGTTTGTTGCATCAATATGATCCAGCGCATGATCATTGTCCAAAAAGTCTAGAAAATCTATGATGTTGTTCTGTGGAAAATCAGCAATTTTTAGAAATTCTTCTTCTAGTTTTTCTCTTCCAATTTTGTCCCATTTGTCTATCAACGTTGCTATTTTCTGACGATGTGCATCCATTCCAAAAAGTTGGCAAATACCTTGAAACAAACTTTTTGAATTGATTAGAATATCTACTTTCAAATTGAGCTTTTCATATACTTGATCCGCTATTTGAATAATTTCAACTTCGGAAATCAAGCTGGGATTGCCCAAAACATCTATATCGCATTGAAAAAATTCTTGGTATCGACCTGCTTGAGGTCTATCCGCACGCCAAACGGGCCCAATGACATAGCGTTTAAATGGAAAATTCAAATCATTTTGGTGCTGACTTACAAATCGTGCCAAAGGAACGGTATGGTCATATCGAAGTCCTTTCTCGGAGATTTGAGCCGTGATTTTGCTGGTATCTTCACCCGCTGCAATTTGAGCTACCAAGCCTTCCTTGTCTAAGTAATTCCCCGAATTTAAAATCTTGAAAAACAATTTATCGCCTTCTTCACCATATTTTCCGTTGAGTGTTTCATATTTCTCAAAAGAAGGAATATAAATGGAGTCGTATCCATAGGATTCGAATGTATGTTTTAGAATATCAATGATGTATTCACGATTCTTATTTTCAAACGGTAAAAAGTCTCTCAATCCCTTTGGATTGGCAGGTTTAATCTTTTGCATGGATAAAATTGGATTCTCCGCAAAGTTAGACAAAAAAATATAATTGATTTTTATTATTATCCATATAAAACAAAAAGAGAATATCCCACATTTGAGAAAATTATATTTTTTTTATTTCAATGGTTTAATTTTGTCAAAAAATAAATTCATTTGCAGCGCTATTATTGTGAACATTGGCAAAAACAAGGCATCTTTTCTCTTGAAGAAGAAGAAAGTCGGCATGTCGTTCAGGTATTGAGGCATAAAGCAGGCGATTTATTGCATCTTATCGATGGAAAAGGGTCTCTTATTTTAGCTAAAATAGTAGAAGCCAATAAGAAAAATTGCTCCCTTATATTTGAGAATTTAATTGAGTGTCACGAGAATTTGAACAAAACACATATTCTTATTTCTCCAACAAAAAGTTCTGATAGGTTTGAATATTTTTTGGAGAAAGCATGCGAAATAGGGGTTGGTAGTATAACGCCTTTGATTTGTAAGCGAACCGAACGCAGCAAACTCAATTTCGAACGCATGCATAAAATCTTGATTTCGGCAAGTAAGCAGAGCAAAAAATTACATTTTCCTATACTCAATCCTTCGATGCCTTTTAAAGAAGCCATAAGTGCATTTGAATCGGTTTCGCAAAAATATATAACATCCATTGGGACAAAACAATGTTTTTCAAATGTTGATTTTGATAAAGAAATCCTTGTGATGGTGGGCCCTGAAGGCGATTTTATGGAAGAAGAAATTCAAATGGCTAAAAGCAAATCTTGGAATGAAATTTCATTAGGGAATAGTATTTTGCGAGTAGAAACAGCAGGGATAGTGGTGGCTAGTCAATTACAATTCTTAAATAATAAATAGTAAAAGATGCATATGAAATGTATTATACAAGAATATTGTCTTTCGCTTCCTCATGCTACCGAAGATTTTCCTTTTGATGATAAAGTCTGGACCGGAAAAGTGTATAACAAAATTTTTATCCTCATGGACATTTTTGCTGATGAAACAGCTATGAACTTGAAATGTGACCCCGATTATGCCGAAGAATTGCGTGCACAATATGATTGTATAAAACCGGGATGGCACATGAACAAAAAACATTGGAATACCATTGCTTATAATCCTTCTGAAATCGATTTAAAATTTTTGAAAGAATTGATTCAACATTCGTATGATTTGATTTTAAATTCAGTCCCTAAAAAAATAAGAGAAGCACATGATTAAAGAATATTTAAAAAAAATCTATTTATTGCCTTGGAGCTTATGGTGTTTGGTATCCTTTGGGATTATATGTTTTTTTATTTATATAGCTATCATCATACTTACAGCTATTCCTAACCGAAAAACCTATTTGTGGGCGCATCGAATTCCTGCTTATGGCGGACTTCTCACCGCTTTTTTGTGGGGTGTAAGGGTAGATATAGACAAAAAATGGCTTTGGGACACTTCCAAGCAGTATATTTTTGTTGGAAATCACCGAAGTATGCTCGATGCTATCATTAGCGGTGGTTTTATACCTAATGATAAAAAATTTATAGGTAAAGCAGAGATTCTCAAATGGCCTTTTCTTGGTTATTTATTAGAAAAATTGTACATTCCTGTAAAGCGTGATGATAAGGACAGCCGGCGCTGGAGCATGGATCAGCTTTTTATTAAGATGAAGGAAGGATTGAGTATCATTATTTTCTCCGAAGGAACATGCAATACCACTTCAGCTCCTTTAATCCCTTTTAAAGAAGGGGCTTATAGACTCAGCTGTGCTACAAAAACTCCGATAATTCCCTTCGTGATTGTAGGTGCAGATGATTTGTGGAGCCGCAATGTTTGGCTTATTTCGCCTGGAAAAGTAAAATTGATATTTTTACCCGAAGTTGCTCCTGAAGAAAACTCAGAGAAAGGAATCGAATTGCAAAAAAATAAGGTGTATTCTGCTATTGAAACCGAATATTTGAAGCATATAAATTAATTAATGCACACTTCTCAGCCAGCTGTATCGCAATACAAAATATAGCAGCATAAAAATTCCAGCAATAATTGCCCAAGGCAAAAATTCTTCGGTTTTGCGATGCAATGAATTTACTTCAATTTCAACGGTTTCTAACTGATTGATTTCTTCATAAATTTCGGAAAGTCGTTCATTGTTTCCTGCACGGAAATACAAACCGCCCGTTGTTGATGCTATTTTGCGCATCAAGGGCTCATCTATTCCAAGAATATTGCCTCGTGGCGTCCCAACTCCTATACAATAAACCTTGGTTTTGAGCGCTTTGGCTATTTCTATCGAGGTCATAGGGTCAATGGTTCCTGCGGTATTTACTCCATCGGTAAGCAAGATGATCACTTTGCTTTTTGCTTGGCTGTTTTTGAGTGCACGTACCGAAGTCGCTAGCCCCATTCCAATAGCCGTGCCATCTTCTAAGAGGCCTTCTCGCACTTCTTTGAGTTGTTTTTGGAGAATATTATGGTCTATCGTTGGGGGACATTGTGTAAAACTCTCTCCAGCAAAAATTACCAATCCTATTCGGTCATTTGGACGCTTGGCAATAAACTCCGAAGCTACTTTTTTGGCGGCATTGAGCCTATTTGGTTTGAAATCCTGTTCTAGCATACTTGTACTCACATCCAGTGCCATTACAATATCAATTCCGTTTGTATACGAGTTTTCTTTACTCATATCGGATTGAGGGCGGGCAATGGCTAGAATAAGAAAAATACTTGAGAGAATAGGTAAGATTGGTAGAGATGTTCTCAAGCGTGTTTTTAAGGTCTTTTGTGCTACTTGTGTGGTAGAAAAAAGCATAAATGTTTGATGTTTTTTACTAAAAAAATACTCATAAAGCCCCATTATGACAGGAACAATCAAAAGAGCAAAAGCCCACGGTTGTGCAAAAGAAATTTGAAACAATATCATATCTTTTTTATTTATTTTGTTCTAAAAAAATAGCGTCTTCGGTACGTTCTTTTATTTCTTCAAAAAATTCCATATATTTAGGAATGGTATGCCACTCGTTGTATTTATTTTTAAGCATAAAGTTTCCTTTTTTGTCTTCTTTGATTTCCATAATTTCGCTAAACATCCATTTCATTCGCTTTTGATTTGTTTTGATAAAGAGCGCATCGTGGTCAAAAATCAATAAATAGGCCGATTGTTTGCTTCGAATGATGAATAAAATAAAGAGCGAAATAGCGGCACCCAATATGATGAAAATGCTGAAAAATAAGATGGGCTTATCTGCAATAAAGGATAAAAGTATGCCTACAGGCACAAAATAGGCAAGCATTATCGCTATAGAAAGTGTCAATAACGCAATGCTAATGCCCGTAACTAAGATTTTGAATGAAGCTTGATTTATCGCTTGAGGACGAAGTCTATATTCATTTTGAGCATAGAATTTTTTTACGAGCGATGCATCGGCACGCTTGTTGCTATCGTATACGCTTTGTGTTTTTTGAACAAATTCGTAGGCAAATTTTAAATATTGCTCATTGGTTTCGGGAAGTGGATTCTCTTTGGCAAATTTGGCTAAATCGGCTAGTGACAGTATTTCTTTGATAGAATTAAAAATTTCTTCGGGTAATTCCAATTTTTCAAGACCCTTGAGAATTTGTGGCGTTGTCTGCTCCAAAGCCTTGAGTCCAAATCGTTGTTCCAAATATGTTCGAATAATGTCAGAAATACTATCGTAATATGTTTTTACATTACCTTTTTGCCATAATTGTAGCGCTTCGGTGTCTTTGAGGGCAGTAAGTGCCACTACATGAGGCGGTTCATTGCCTTTTTCTCTAT
>JBIPMU010000114.1:0-4902 GCA_044377205.1 Chitinophagales bacterium
AATAACAATGAAGGTTGAAAAATACGCAGGAATAGATATAGGGTCAAATGGTGTAAGGCTATTGATTATGAATGTGTATGAAAAAAACACAAAAAAAATCTATAATAAGAATATTTTGGTAAGAGCCCCTATTCGTCTGGGCTCAGATAGTTTTGTTCATAATGAAATAAAAGAAATCACATTGGATAATCTCAATAGTGCTATGATTTCTTTTAAGCATTTGATGAAAGTGTATGGGGTTAAAAAATATAGAGCTTGTGCAACATCAGCATTGAGAGAAGCCCTCAATAGTAAGGAGGTAATCGAATATGTGAAGCAACATAGTGGTATTGAAATAGAACTTATAGATGGAAAAACAGAAGCGGATATCATATATAAAACGCAAATTAATGATTTGTTAGAAGAAAATAAAGGTTTTTTATTTATAGATGTAGGAGGAGGTAGCACGGAATTAACTTATTATTATAATAGAAAGTCCATTTTTTCTCGTTCTTTCAAAATTGGTGCTGTACGAAGTCTCAAGCAACTAGTAGCCGAAACAGAATGGATTCAATTAAAAGAATTTATTGAACAGTCAAATATAAATGAAAATACTTTAGCAGTTGGAACTGGTGGTAATATAAATACATTATTTAAACAAAGTCAAAAGCCATTAGGGAAACCTCTTTCCTATACTTATATTCAGGAACAATATAAGATATTAAAATCCTTAACAGTAGATCAGCGTATTTTAGAGTACGGATTTAATCCTGATAGAGCCGACGTGATTGTGCCTGCTTTAGAAATTTATCTATTTGTGCTTAAACAAGCTCAAATCAAGCAAATTTTGGTGCCTAAAATAGGTCTTGCAGATGGGTTAGTTAAAACTATTGAATAAAATAATATTAGTTTTAATGTTTAAAAAAGTATTTTTGTCAAATATTAAAAATGTATATCTATGAATAAAATCATTATGCTAACCATTATAGGCTTTATATTTTTTGGTTGTAAGTCAAAATCAGGAAATGGTAAAGATGAGGTGGTAGTTCATTTATTGAGTGATCCAGATAAATTATTGCCATACAGTTCTACATCAGCAGATGCAACAGCTTTAGAACGATTTCTTTTTCAAAAATTAATTGATTGGGATTATGATAAGAATGATTTTGTAAGTGTATTGGCCGTTGATAGACCCAAAATAACACCCTACAAAAATGGCTTAGTTTTAGAATATGAAATAAGACCCGAAGCAAAATGGGACAATGGTTCTGATATAACTGGTTATGACGTAGCTTTCAGTTTTAAAGCGGTTTTAAATCCAAAAACGTCTTGTGAACAATTAAGACCTTATTTTGATTTTTTAGAAAAAGTCGAAATTGATTCTACCAATCCAAAGAAATTTAAGGTGTACTCAAATCAAAGTTATATCTTGGTTGAGGAATATAGTGGATATTGGGTATTGCCCGAATATCATTATGATCCTAATAAAATTATGCGTAAATTCTCTTTGGAACAAATGAATACAAGAGAAAAAAGAGAGCTTTTGCGAAGTGATAAAGATATGATTGCTTTTGCCGATTTATTCAATTCACAAAAATTTATGCGAGAAAAAGAAGGTGTTGTTGGTAGTGGACCTTATGAGTTTTCAGAATGGGTAACAGGAAGTAAATTGATATTTAAGAAAAAGAAAAATTGGTGGGGAAGAAATTCTTCAAGTGTATATATCAAAAATTACGGACAGGTTTCTACTTTGAAATTTAAAGTGATCAATGATTGGAATACAACAACTACTGCTATTAAAGGAGGCGATTTAGACTGTATCAAAAGCATTGAGTTTAAAGCCTTTAATGAATTGAAAAATGATGAACGTTTTTTGAAAAACTATGAAAAACATACACCATCAACGGATCAATATGTTTATATAGGTCTCAATCATTCTAATCCTATTCTAAAAGATCTTAAAGTTCGTCAAGCCTTGGCACATGCTATAGACAAAGAACAAATAATTCAAACATTGCTTTATGGCTTGGGACAATCTATGGAAAGCATGGTTCATCCTACAAAAAAGTATTATAACAAAAATCTAAAGAAATTTCAGTTTGATTTAGATTTATCAAATAAAATACTTGATGAAGCAGGCTGGATAGATTCAGATGGAGATGGCTTTAGAGATAAAGTTATCAATGGCAAAAAAACAAATTTAATCCTTGAATACAAATACAATTCTGGAAATGATACTCGAAAAAATATAGGCTTGATTTTTAAAGAAAATCTAAAAAAAATAGGTGTAGATTTGAATATTGTAGCTAAAGAATGGACGGTGTTTTTAGATGATTTAAAAGCGCATAATTTTGAAGTATATTGTGGTTCATGGGTTGGAGACCCCAATGTAGAAGATCCAAAACAAATATGGCATAGTGAATCCATTAAAGGAGGCTCAAATTATGTAAATTATGGCGATCCAGAATCAGACAAAATGATTGATGCTATTCGTGCCAATTTAGATGAAAAGTCAAGAAATGCTCAATACATTGAATTTCAAGAAAAAGTGCATAATGAACTGCCTTATATTTTTTTATATGCACCACTTGAGCGAATGGCTTTTCATAAAAGATTTATCAATGCTAGACCCTATACTGTTAGGCCTGGATATGATTTGTCCCTTTGGAAATTAGGTAAATAAATTTATTAAAGTTGGTATCTTTTTTAAAGATGCTTATCTATATTTGTAAAGGTTTAATGAAAATGTGAGATTTTTCATTAAACCTTTTTACTTTTATCTCGTCTAAAAAATGTTCGTGTCTAAAAAATATACAAAAACTAGTAATATCAACAAATAATATAGGTATATTTATTTGTTTAAAAATTTCATAAAAATAGCCCTTATAATCCATAAGGGCTATTTTTTATCCCCAATAAATAGGTACGTATTTTAATTTTTCTAAACTTTGATTACAATCTTTGAATATATTGGAACCTAAAAAACCTCTATTCGCTGAAAAAGGTGAAGGATGTGCCGCTTTTAGAATGATATGCTTCTGAGGATCAATTAAATTAATTTTATCTTGTGCATATTTACCTAATAATATAAAAACAAGGTTTTTCTTTTCTTTTGAAAGAATTGAAATGAGAAAATTTGTAAATAATTCCCATTCATAATGTTTGTGACTTGCTGGTTTGTCTTTTTCTACTGTTAGAACTGAATTTATCAATAGCACTCCTTGTTGTGCCCAGTCACTCAGATCGGCACTTCGGTTTAATTTAAAATTGGGAAATTCATTTTTAAGTTCTTTAAATATATTTCGTAATGAAGGCGGTATCTTTATGCCTTCATTTACTGAAAAAGCTAAACCATTTGCCTCTCCTTTGCCATGATAAGGGTCTTGACCCAATATGACAACTTTTGTGTTTTCAAAACTACATAAATTAAAGGCATTAAATATATTGGATTCTTTTGGGAATATTTCTCTATTTAATGATATTTCAAATTCATAATGTTTGTAAATTTTTCTGAGCAAAATACTGCTTTTATCCATTTTAAATATAGAAAGCCAATCGTTTTGAGGCAAATGAAACATTATATTTTTTTTGCAAAAATACAGGCTATTTTTTGAGTTCATATACTTTTTTGTATTTTTGTGATGTTTCTAAAGAAAAAGTATGATTTGGGATAAGAAGACAAAAAAACGTATTTTAGGACTTTATGGCGATTTTCTTAGTGAAAAACTAATAATTATTGTAGCAGGAATTCATGGAAATGAACAAAGCGGCATTTTGGCAATACAGCATGTTTTTGATCATTTAAAAAAAATAAATTTTCCAGCAAAAGGCTGTATCCTTGCACTGAAAGGCAATGTAAAAGCGTTGGAAGAAAATGTCCGTTTTATAGATAAAGATATGAATAGATTGTGGAATGAAGCGCAGATTGACTATGTAAGAGATACTGCATATGAGAATTTAAAATCACATGAAGATAAGGAACAAAAAGAATTGTTGTATGTCTTAGAGCAGTTTACAGAACATAGAGAAGCTCACGCACCTTTTTTATTCTTAGATTTGCATACAACCAGTGCCAAAGGTGGCCTATTTACTATTGTCAATGGCAACGACATGAGTGTATCAATGGCTCAAAAGCTTGAACTACCTTTGATTTTGCATTTGGATAAAGTTATTAAAAACACAACGTTAGGCATTTTTTCAAAAAAACAATTTTCAGCTATAGCATTTGAAGCGGGTCAACATACCCATCCTGAAAGTGTCAAAAGAATTGAAGCTGTTATATATATATTGCTTCACGAAATGGATATTATCAATTTTTCACCTGAATTTATTCGTGAAAATAGAAAAATATTGAACCAAGCAGCTATAAATTTACCCAAATTGACCGAATTTGCATACAAACATACTTTAAATCCAGATGATAATTTTGAAATGCTCCCAGGTTTTAATAATTTTGATAAAATAGTAAAAGGGCAACAGTTAGCACAAGATAAAAACGGCCCTATTTGTGCATCAATCGATGGATATATCCTTATGCCCTTATATCAAAAACAAGGAGAAGATGGTTTCTTTATAATTCGGTAGAATTTTAAAAATTGTATCCTACTTGAAAATTTAAAGAACCAATTATATTTGGTTTGTTATCATAAAAATAGTATGATTGAAAATCAGATTCATCTTTTCTATTGATAAATGCAATCCCTGTTCCTAAATCTAAACAAACAGTAACCCTATTTTTTATTGTAGATTTAAAGCCAAAATTTACAAGAGTTCCAAATGTTTTGCTTTCAGAATGATACACCCTATTTGTGAGCTTAACTAAAGATTCTCCATAATAAAATCCAACTCCCATATACCAATTAAATTTTTTAGGATCTTTAAAATAAATTCTAAAAGTTGGATTCAAGGCAAAACCACTATGTT
>JBIPMU010000115.1:0-4895 GCA_044377205.1 Chitinophagales bacterium
GTATATTTAATAGCCAATTTCAAAGTATCTTTTTTAGAGAACTCTTTTGGTAAATTTATTTTTAATTTCAAACTATCGGTATAGGTAAAATTCAACGAAACATTTCCTTTTTTCTGAATCCATTTCACCTCATGTATATCAAAAAATTTGGCATCCAACGTCACTTCGCTTTTTGGATAGAAATAAGGCACCATAGTAAGAATAGCTTCCCCTTTCATTTGCTTTTCATTCCATAAAGGCACTAAATTCAAATCCGTGTGCAATAAATCAAAATCATGAGTTGGTATATACTTAGTAGTAGATGTTCCATTGGATTTTCCACTATTCTTCTGATATACTTTTTTCTTATGTCTCATACAAGTATGATCATTGTGAAGTGCAATGGAAGTGTTGATAATAATAAGAGAAAGTAATAATGTAAAAAATTGTTTCATTACGGATAATTTGAATATAAAAAAGGAGCCAAAATTAATTAGAAAATTATAAATAAATCCTATTAAATAGCGTCTTTGCATTTTATTTAAGCTTTTTTAATGCTTTGATGCTAAAAATTATTACATTTTTATTATTCAAATAAATTAAAAACAGAAAGCATAGGATTTTTAAGCATATTAAAAAAATTGTTTTCAAAAGGGAACAATTGAGGATACGGTTGATACTGCAAAACATGTATTAGAAAACACTAGGGATAAATTAGAAGACATCAAAAATAAGGTATCGGAAGTAAGCGGTGAAATTCAAGAAGAAGTTAATGAATTGCTGCAAAAATACGATTTCGGCTGAAGAAAAAAGTGAAGAAACTCCCTATAAATAAAAAGAGCATAAAACATAAAAAATGAATTAATTTTGACCCTCAATAGCTAAAATCTTTTGAGACTTTTTATGCATAATTCTATTAAACTAACTTTATATATTGATGGCTGGTGCGCCTTCTGCAAAGCATTTGCAAAAAAGCTAACCAACTATGACAAGCATAATTATATCGTTATTAAAGATATTAGAACTTCTTCCCATCCACTCATTGATACTGAAAAAGCAATGAAGGCTTTGGCAAGTATTGATAGAAATGGAAATGTATACTATGGATTTGACACCATACATAAAATATGTCTCATCCTGCCAATCCTCTTTGTATTTACACCAATTTCTTATATCTTAAAAATAAGTCGATTAGGTTCGTTTTTGTATAATGAATTGTCATTTAGACGGAACATTGTTCCATTGCATTGCGATGAGAAAAAATGCGAATGAATTTTTTATTTCTCTTCATCCTTTTCTAACACCACACGCCCCTCAATTTGTGAAAACAATATTTTTTGGTGTTTTGCATAAGCTATCAAAATATCTCGAATCCTAATAATCAATAGTTTCTTGGGATATTTGATGAAGAAATCCATTTTATCGCCTCCAGTAGCTACATAGTCCGATACTGCTATATAAAAACTGTCTTTATGGGTTTTTTGAACATTCCATTCCAAGTTGTTTTTAGATTTGATAAATGATACCTTAGCGCCACGAGATATAGGCCATCCTCTATGCCCTAATAATTTTTCAAAAGTTGTCTGCATACCTGCACTATCCAATGATATTATAGCAATTGTATTGTCAAAAGGCATTAACTCATACATCATACGAAGCGATACATCGCCTTTTGGCAATTTTGGGATTCTGATACCTCCAAAATTCAGGCATGCAAAATCTACTTGTATATGTTCTATGCTATCCAAATGCCATTTTATAGCGTCTGCCATCCAATTTCCTAGTAAAGATTCCGGTTGTTTTTTAGTAAAATCCTCTTTCACTTCTGCTATTTTTATATTCATTTCAGCATCCAGTTGTTTTTTATAGGGCTCTAAATATATAGATACTTGCGAATCTGCAGCATATTTTGTATTATCTACTTTACTGGTTTTACAATCAACTTGTTTTGTATAATAATTTTTTGTCCCACAAGACGTTAAGAACAGAATTAAAACTCCAATGATATATTTCATTATTCTTTTTTTATTTAAAAAACTATCGACCTGCCATTAAGTCAAAAAAATCGGTTTTTAATAGCTCAATTGCCTCGCTAGTAGGTAAATTTCCTTTATCGGTAATAGTTTGATTTAGAATGGCTATAGCCAAATCTTTTGACTTAGCATCAACTGGCAACGAAGTAGATGTCTGTAAAATAAGTTGAATAGTTTGGTCTTTTGCCAATGTAATCATTCGCCATGTTTTGGAGGGAATATATAATTGTTGGGAAAGATTATGCTCAAATTCGTCGGAAATTTCTTTGGTTAGAAGATACTTAAACTCATTGGCGGTAAAAGAACTATCATTGAGCCTAGTTACTAAATTATTGGGCGATATCCGTTCCAAAAAAAGCACCATACGCTCATAAGCTTGAACTCGTGTAGGTAAAATTAGGGATTTGTATTCTCGATTCATTTGCATTTTAAAACGAGCCATTTCTTGTTTTTTCCAATGCTCAAGAAATAAATAAGTCAGGGCTAAAAAAGCTATTAATGGAATAAAATATTTAACCAGATCTAAAAAACTATCATTACTCATATTAAAATATATAATTTTGGAACGCAAAATAACATAATTTCGTTTATAGTTTGATCATTTTTTTAAAAACAGAGTTATCCATATGGAATATAAAGGTAATATCGTAAAATTTTCACCTTCCGCTATTAAGCAAATTCATAAGTTAATAGCAAATGAATCTAATGAAAAACTATTGCGAATTGGGGTGAAAAATGGAGGTTGTTCAGGGTTTCAATATATATTTGAATTTGATATAAAAACAGATAATGATATCGAGTCTCCTATTGATGGATTTCAAATTTTGATAGACAAAACACAAGCAGCCCTTATCAATGATCTCAAGATAGACTATGAAAATGGTCTCAACAATAGAGGATTTATCTATACTAATCCCAATGCTAAAACAACTTGCGGATGCGGAACTAGCTTTAGTTAATAAATATAAAAAAGCATCTTTTTGTCAAATATTTTGTAAAATTGTAAGTTAAACAGAAAAATTTAAACATGATTCGCATGAAAAAATCGTTATTGATTCTCCTTACATTATTCACTATAGTTGTAAACGCTCAAATTCCAAAACATATAAAATGGCAAATATCTACAAAAACCGTTTCTGAAAAAGAAGCGGTGGTTACTTTCAAAGCCGTTTTAGACCCACACTGGCATATATGGAGCGTAAATCCTGGGGATGAGATGCTGATTCCACCTACTTTTACAATACAGGGAAATGGCGTAAAAGTAATAGGTACCCCTAAGGAAATTGGTAAAAAAATTACAAAAAAAGAAGAAGGCTACGATGGCGATTTACATTTTTTTGAAGGAACGGTTAACTTTGTTCAAAAAATAAGTTATACTATACCAATTGATATCAGGGCAAGTGTAGAATATCAAATCTGTGATGAGCACAGCTGTCTTCCACCCAATTCCGAAGAATTTTCAAGTAAAATAGCTGTTTTTGGTGAAATCGTAAAAGAAGATACTTCAGCTCAAGTAGCTGCAAATACAGATACATTAGCTCAAAAAACCCTTGAAACGACAACGGAAACACCCGCAGAAGAAATTAGCGAATATGGCATTTTTGGAAAAACATTGGCTGATTGTAGCAAAAAAGAAGATGTATTAAACGTATGGACTGCATTTTTGGCTGGAATAGCGGGTGGATTTTTAGCATTATTCTTCCCTTGTACCTTTCCAATGATTCCTATGACTATGAGTTTTTTCCTAAAAGGAAGTGCCGAAAACAAGAAAAAAGGCACTCGAAATGCCATATTGTATGGATTTGCTATATTTTTAGTATATTTCTTGTTTAGCTTGCCATTTACTTTTTTAGGATTGAGTAGTGATTTTCTCAATGATTTCTCTACCAATATTTGGGTAAATCTTGCCTTTTTTGTGATTTTCATATTCTTTGCATTTTCACTATTTGGATATTATGATATTTCTATGCCTTCCAGCATTGCTACCAAAATGGATAGCAAAAGCGATGCTGGTAGTTTTATAGGGATTTTCTTCATGGCATTAACATTAGCGATTGTATCTTTCTCTTGTACGGGGCCAATTCTAGGGTTAGTATTGGGAAATCTTCAAAATGTAAACTTAATTATGCCTGCATTTTCTGGGTTTGGATTAGGGCTTGGTATTCCGTTTGCACTTTTTGCATTATTCCCAAATTTATTAAAATCATTGCCAAAATCAGGTAGCTGGTTAGATGTTGTAAAAGTGGTTTTTGGATTTATCGAATTAGCATTTGCATTCAAATTCTTATCTAATGCCGACCTTGTAAAACAATGGGGCTTTTTGAAAAGAGAATTATTTGTATCTATTTGGATTGTAATTAGCCTATTGTGTGGCATGTATTTGATGGGTTGGTTTAGCTTTAAAAAAGGGACTACTATCAAGAAGACCGTTGCTACTTATATTTTATCAGTAGTATTTTTCATCTTTTCAGCGTATTTGGTTACAGATTTCTTTGGAGGCGAATTGCAACTTATCAGTGGATTTCCACCACCAAAATCCTACAGTTTTGCAAAACAACCCGAAAAATTCAACACGCATATCAATGATTACGAAGGTGCATTGGCATTGGCACAAAAAGAAAATAAACCTTTGATGATTGACTTTACAGGCTGGGCATGTGTCAATTGTAGAAAAATGGAAGAACAAGTATGGATAGCACCGGAAGTATATGATATTTTGAGCAAAAAATATGTAATTGTATCGTTGTATGTAGATGAGAAAAGAGAATTACCAAAAGAAGAACAATATTTCTCTAAATCATTGAATAAGCAAGTAGTAACCGTGGGAAATAAATGGACTGATTTTGAATTGACCAACTTTAAACAAGTAACTCAGCCGCTTTA
>JBIPMU010000116.1:0-4870 GCA_044377205.1 Chitinophagales bacterium
GCTCATTTTTTCTATAAATAAGATATACATAAGACAAAAGCCCTCCCAAAACCAACGTAACGGTTTGTATCAACCAAAGTGCCCATGAATACGCCAATCCAATTTTTGTAGGAATATTGTATAATTCCAAGGCTTTAGTGATTAAAATTTGATATGCGCCTATACCACCTTGAGTCATCCCCACTCCTATGGTCCCTGCCGTTAAAACCAAAAAGGCACTTTTGATACTCAAATGTTCCATGCCAGGAATGGCAAGGTAAAAAATATAAGTAGTAATGAAGTAAATAAAATATATAAAAACACTGTAAATAAAAAATAAATTATAATTTTTTACTTTTCTAATAGAGCTCAAGCCTTCCGCAAATCCTTTAATTTTTTCTATTAAAACAGCATAAAACTTAGTCTTTCGAATAAAATAAAAAACAATGCTTCCCACAAGTAATAAGCTACTTAAAATAAACCATTTAAGATTTGGATTGGTATTTGAGGTAGTATTTGCTTGCAACGAATTGTATAATATACTGATCTTGTCCAATTCAAAGACCAATGCTAAAAAAGCAATAATCCCCATTCCTAATACATCTACCAGACGTTCAACGACCATAGTTCCTACACTTTTTTCAATAGGCACTTTACTATATTTAGCTAAAATAGAACATCGAAGAACTTCACCCAATCTTGGAAATGCTAAGTTGGATAAATACATAATAAATATAGAAGCTGTCAAAACTTTTGTAGAAGGATTATATCCCATAGGCTCTAACAATAATCGCCATCTCAATGCACGAATAATACAAGCAAGACTTCCCAAAACAAATAATAAAAAGATATAAACCCATTTTGTATTCTTTATACTTTGTATTATAAACTGAACTTCTTCTGGCTTCAAATCTTTTTGAATAAACCAAATTAGGAATACTCCAATACCTATAGAAATAAAAAATTTAATACTATTTTTCGTAAAATTATTCAAGCTACTTATTATTTTATATACCTAAAAGGCAAATTTAAGATAAATATTATAAATCTATCTATTGATATTTTATGTAATTAAAATAAACTTTTCACATTACATTTGGTCAAAGTTTTCAAAAAAACGCAACCATGATATTTATAGTCTTATTATTATTCATTTTCCAGCATGAAATGTCCATGAATGGATTTGCCATTGCAGAAAACAAATTCGTTTTTTATAAAACCAATGCCTTCAGAAAATCAAAAGGACTGGACACTCTTCAATGGGAGAATGCATTATTTTTATCCTCTTATACACATGCCACTCATATGGATCGTTATAATTTTTTTGGGCATGAATGCAAACAAAACAAACAATTTCAAAAACCAGGAAATAGAATCAAATATTTTAGTTATAATTATGCCTATATAGCAGAAAATATTGCCTATTATGAAACCTCCAAAGAAGCTATGACTAGCGAAGATGTAGCTGAAATATTTTTTCGAATGTGGGAAAAATCATCAAAACACAGGAAAAATATGCTTTCAAAAGAGGCAAAAGACATAGGTATATCAATACACAAGATACACAGAGGCAAAAAAATAATATTTTATGGTGTTCAAAATTTTGGCAGACGACTTGAAGAAAAATAAAATTTATTTTTTAAAGTTTTTTTTATAGTTTTAATTTATATATTTTAACTACTTTTGCTCTCAATTTTATGATAAAGTTAAAAAAGTTATTCATTATCCTCTATTTTCTCCCCCTATTTTTGGGAGCAAGAAATTCAAAGTATATAGAAAAATATAAACCTTTAAGCATTGAATTGGGAGAAAAACATAAGATCCCCTATAAATTTATATTAGCTTTAGCAATAATGGAAACGGAAGGTGGCCGAAGCAAAATTTGTAAAAAATTACACAATCATTTTGGCGTAAAAGGTAAAAATAAAGCTCAATTTAAAACAAAATACAAACAATATCCTAATGATAGAGCCTCTTATGAAGATTTTTGTAAAATTGTAATGAATAAAAGGTTTTATACTCAATTAAAAGGAAATGATAACATTTCACTATGGATTGCTAAATTAGCTAAAACAGGCTATTCCTCCAATCCTATTCAATGGCAAAAAAACATACACATCATTCTGAAAACTTTATAAATGTAAATGAATCAAAACAAAACGATTCTATGGATATGTAGTCTGATGTTTTTGGGGATGATATTATTGTCAGTTGTAGATATTTTTATTTATAAAACACCCTTTTCAAACATCAATATTTTATCTTCCCTGTTTGTAAAGAAAACTCCTCAAGTAGCTATTCAAAGAGTGGCTAAAATATCAAAACCCCTATTTGAACAATATACGGAAGCACATCGATTGATTCGATTTGAAGATAGTCAAGTGGTAGCTTTACCAAAATTTCAAGCTAAACTTTTTGAACTCAAAAAAGGAATACGCAGAAAAATCCGAATTGCTTGGTTTGGCGATAGCATGATAGAAGCCGATTTAATTACACAATCTATAAGGAAAATTTTACAAGAATTTGCAGAAAAACAGTATGGAGTTGGATTTGTACCCATTCAATCCGTTTCCAGCAATATGAGAATAACCGCAAGATCCAAAACGGAAGGACTGTGGGGAAAAAAATCTTTTGAAAATGCAAAAGATGCACTCTTTTTGTCGGGAAGTATTTTTGAATCAGAATATGGCAATTTTTATACAAATGATAATACCTTAGGCGATTCCATCCAAATTCTTGAAAAATGGCTATTGTGCGGCGATACAGATAAGATTTTGAATCTAAAAATTAATAAAAAAGATTGTACATTTACAAAAAAAGGGATTGCTTTCGAAGCTATTTTATTAGAAAAATCTACAAGGAGAAACATCGATATTGTATGGAATCAGAAGCAAAATAATATTTATGGCGTAAGTATAGAACCCTCACATGGCATTATTCTCGACAACTATTCTTATAGAGGTATCACAGGTGTGGAGCTAAATAAAGTAGATTCAAAAATGCTTCAAGATATTGCCGAAAGCCAATATTATGATCTTATCGTGTTGCAATATGGAGTAAATATGCTATTTCGTCCAAATGATACAAATTATGATTATTATGAGAAAATGATGCAACCGGTTATAGAAAAATACAAAAAAAATCTTCCCAATACCGAATTCTTGATCATAAGCTGTGCAGACAGAGCGTTTAGATATAATAACGAATGGAAAACTGCTATAGGAATTGATTCTTTGGTGAAGTTACAAGCGAATTTAGCCTTCAAAAACCATATGGCATTTTACAATCTTTATCAATCTATAGGAGGCAATGGTACCATGGTAAAATGGGCTAATAGTATGCCAAAATGGGCAAACAAAGACTACATCCACCCAAATCATTTAGGCGCGGAAGCAATAGGCAAATCGATAGCAGAAGCTTTTTTGAAAGATTATAATCTTTTTGAAAAAGAAGAAAACAAACGTTTACATCATAAATAATAAGCATAAATGTATCAATTTAGCTGGGAAGCTTTAGGCAAAGAATTATTGTACAATCCTGAAAATCCATTACTTTTCAATAGTGGCTTTTTTGTATTTTTCTTTGTAGCTTTTATGATACTTTATTTTATTTTTAGAAATCATTTTAGAATTAGAGCCAGCATTTTATCCTTTTTCTCACTTTATTTTTTCTATAAGGCGAGTGGGTCTTTCGTAATACTGGTTCTCATATCCGCTACTGTAGATTTTTTGCTTTCCAATGCATTGTACAAATCCCGGAAACAGCTCCACAAAAAACTATTTTTGATTATTAGTATTGTGTTCAATTTAGGGATGTTGTTTTATTTCAAATACACCGATTTTTTCATTTCGCTCACCAATCATTTTTTGAACAAACCTCTCAATCCCTTGCATATATTGCTTCCAATAGGTATTTCTTTTTATACTTTTGAGAATATCAGCTATGTAGTAGATGTATATAAAAAAGAAATTGAACCCGAAAAATCATTCATCAACTACTTACTGTTCCTTTCTTTTTTCCCAAAACTAGTAATGGGACCGATAGTTCGGGCTAAGGATTTTATCCCACAGCTGAAAAAGCCTTATTTTGTTTCCAACGAATACTTACAACGAGGTTTTTACTTGATAATCAGTGGATTGTTCAAAAAATTGATTATTTCAGATTATATCACGCTCAATTTTGTTAATTTTGTATATGATACGCCCAATTTACATACAGGGCTTGAATGCTTGCTCGCTACATATGCTTATGCCATAGTAATCTATTGCGATTTTAGTGGCTACAGCGAAATAGCAATAGGAATCGCATTATGGTTAGGGATAGAAATTCCTGCAAATTTTCGAACGCCTTATCAAAGCACATCTATACAAGAATTCTGGCGAAGATGGCATATTTCGTTATCTTCATGGTTGAGAGATTATTTATACATTTCGTTGGGAGGCAATAGAAAAGGTACTTTAAAAACGTATGTAAATTTATTCATCACTATGCTATTAGGCGGATTTTGGCATGGTGCTAGCTGGAATTTTATTATTTGGGGTGCTTTGCACGGATGGGTGTTGGGCATGCATAAATATCTAACGGGGTTTGATTTATACAAAAAATGGCATTTTTCAAAAAGTAAAATCTATACATTGCTTTCAGGGATTTTTACGTTTCATTTTGTATGTTTTTGTTGGATATTTTTCCGTGCGGAAACTATAAACGAAGCTCAAATAATAATACGCCAAATTTTTCTTAATTTTACATTGTTTGGAGTCGAGAAATTTATAGCAAATTACAAAAACGTCCTTTTGATGATGTCGCTTGGCTATATTTTACATTTGATTCCATCAAAATTTTCATTTAATGAATGGAAATGGGTAAAAGAAAAACCTGTATTTTTCTATGT
>JBIPMU010000118.1:0-4834 GCA_044377205.1 Chitinophagales bacterium
TTTTCGCTCAAAACACAAACCTATATTCCTTATAATCAAGCTACCACAATAGCTCGCAGACTTTTTATAGATTCTACTTTTTCATTCGAAGAGGGTCAATATCAAGTAAAAGTGAAGGATATAGAAATGTATTATGAAGAGGGTAAAATGGTTTTTAAAAATACACTTACGGGCTCGTTTAATGGGATTGTATACATACAAGGCATTCCATACTACGATAGCATTTCTCAAAAAATAAAACTCCAAAACATTGATTTTCAAATAAAAACTAAAAACCTACTTCAAAAAACCGTCGCATGGCTTTTTGAAGGAAAAATTGAACGAAAAATTGAATCTAATTTTGAGATGGAAATGAAGCCTTATATCGAAAAAAGCAAAAAAGAAACGCTCTATGCGCTAAACAAAGAATACCAAAAAGGTTTTTTCATAAAAGGATATGTTATTGAAATGAAAATGACTTATTTTGAAGCCAAACCCGACTTTATGGAGACTTCTATAGAAACAAAAGCGGCTATCAAAGCCATCGTTGACGGTATGTATAGCCGATAAAAACAAATAAGTTTATCCATATTCCCACAAACAATCCCACTGCTATTTTATTCAATTCCATTGCAAGATTCCAATTACCTTTGACTATTTCATAAAAAGCCGACGTACTACCACAAAGCAAACAAGGCTTTCCTTGATATTGAATAGACATACATACTGGTACATGTTTCTTTACAGTATCTTTATCATCAAAAAACACGAGTAACACTAGCACTATAGATGCCAAAGTTCCTAGCATCCAAAGCCTCTTCAACGCTATTTTTAAGGATATGCTTTCTTGAAACGGCACTACTTTTTCCAGTTTGATATCAAATCTAAAATCTTAGTAGAATAGCCCATTTCATTATCATACCATGCAACCAATTTCACAAAATTTGGATTGAGCATAATGCCCGCCGAAGCATCAAAAATACACGTTTCTTTATATCCTACAAAATCACTCGAAACTACTTCATCCTCGGTGTAAGCTACAATTCCTTTAAAGTCATTTATCGAAGCATTTTTCATCACCTCTTTTATCACATCGTAGGAGGTAGGATTTGTCAGCTGAACCGTCAAATCCACCACACTCACATTCAACGTAGGCACACGAAATGCCATACCCGTAATTTTTCCGTTCAACTCGGGGATAACCATAGCCACAGCTTTCGCTGCTCCCGTAGTAGCTGGGATAATATTGGTAAGCCCTGCTCTACCCGCTCGCCAATCTTTTGCAGATGGGCCATCTACAATTTTTTGAGTAGCCGTAACCGAGTGCACTGTAGTCATTAAGGCCTCTTCTATCCCAAAATTTGTATGAATAATCTTAGCCAAAGGCGCCAAACAATTGGTGGTACAGCTGGCATTAGAAATGATTTTATGCGATGCATTCAGCGTCTGATGATTTACTCCCATCACAAACATAGGCGTGCCATCTTTGGGAGGTCCTGTCATCAAAACTCGCTTGGCACCCGCTTGTATATGCAATTGTGCCTGCTCCGATGTCAAAAAAATTCCCGTAGCCTCCACTACTATATCCACATTCTCTGCATCCCAGCGTGTTTTCAATGGATCTTTTTCATTCGTTACCCGTATCCTATTTCCATTCACGATCAAAAAATCGGCTTCTACAGCTATTTCGCCATCAAAAGTACCGTGCGTGCTGTCATAGCGGAGCATATAAGCAAGATAGTCTATGTCAACCAAATCATTAATTGCTACCACCTTGATATCATTGCGCTTCAACGATTCTTTCAAAACCAATTTTCCAATTCTACCAAATCCATTAATAGCTATATTAATCATACTTTTTGTTTTTTTAATTAATCTTTAAATGATAAACACCATTTTCACCAAAAATATTGCACTAAAAAATATTTTAAACTATGACATGGGAGTTATAACTTAATTAATATGAACTATTTTAAGTTACTAATTTTTAAGATCCATATTCTAAATTGCCAATATAGTAGCCGTTTTTAGCAAATGTGCGTCTAATTCATTTCGTTTTTGGATAGCTTCTTCAAATGGCGTATAATGTACTTGATTTGCTTTGATACCTGCCATTACCGCATTTTGTCCTTCGAGCAATCCTTCTATAGCCGCTACGCCTAGTCTACTTGCAAGCACTCTATCGGCACATGTGGGGCTTCCACCTCGTTGTATATGTCCAAGTATAGAGATTCGAGTTTCATAATGTGGAAATCGTTCTTTGGTTCGTTTTGCTAATTCGTAGATATTGGTTTCTTTTTCTCCCTCTGAAACGACAACAATATTGGATATTTTGCCATGTTTAGCGCCTTTTTCAATATTTTTAAAAAAAGATTCCAAATTGTATTTGGTTTCGGGCACTAAAATCTCGATAGCTCCCGAGGCAATTCCAGAATTTAGGGCTATAAAACCTGCATCGCGCCCCATTACTTCCACAAAAAAAAGTCTTTCGTGCGAAGAAGCGGTATCTCTAATTTTATCGATGGCTTCCATAACGGTATTAAGTGCCGTATCGAATCCAATGGTATTATCCGTGCCATAGATATCATTGTCTATCGTTCCAGGAAGTCCTATAGTCTTGATATTGTATTCTTTTCCAAAAATAGAAGCGCCAGTAAATGAGCCATCCCCTCCTATTACAACCAAGGCTTCCAATGCATGTTTTTGTGCATTTTGATACGCCAATTTTCGTCCTTCAGCCGTTCGAAAAGCTTCCGAACGAGCTGTTTTGATTACGGTTCCGCCTAGCTGTATGATTTGTTTGACGTCTTTGGATTTCAATTTAAATATATCATTTTCAATCAATCCTTGATAGCCTCTACGGATCCCAAAACATTCAATATCATAATGTATACAAGTCTTCACAACAGAACGAATGGCTGCATTCATTCCTGGAGAATCACCGCCACTAGTCAATAATCCAACTCTATTTATTTTCATATTCAAAAATTAAATTTACTTACACAAAGATAATAATTTTAAAATTAGCTGATATTCTATCTAGAGACTAATGAAAGTTTTTTTCGATTTTTTTGAAAAAAGTATATTTTTGCATAAAATTTAAAACTAATGAATTATAGCGAAATTGTATCGGTATCAAAAATGAGTGGATTGTATCAAATCCATAAAAAAAGAAATGATGGATTGATTATTAAATCACTATCAGATGGAAAAGTAATTTTTGCTGCATCGAGAAATCATGTTTTCACCCCATTAGAAAATATTACTATCTATACTGAAAATGAACCAATAGAATTAAAAGAAATTTTCATTAGTATTAAAAAAAATATTAGTAAAAATCCATTGCCAAATGCAAAAGCTGAAGGAAATGTATTAAAAGGATTTTTTGAAGTAGTATTGCCAGAGTATGACAAAGATAAAGTATATACAAGCGATATCACTAAAATAATAAAAATGTATCAAGTATTAGATGCCAATAATTTGATTGATAGTCTAAATAATCCAAAAAATGAAAAGGCAGATGCTAAGGAAGAAGCTACCGAAGTAAAAAAAGTGGCTAAAAAAACTAAAAAGGCGGATGAAAATGTAGCAAAAGACACTCCAAAAACGGCTAAAAAAACTACGAAAAAAACTACGAAAAAAGAAAATTAATCATTTTCTAGTAAATATAATATAAAGTAATCACTTGACGGTAAGTTGGATTCTTTTTTGCATTAGCCTTTATTTTTCAATTTTATTATTGATTTCTTTCTATACATCTCGAAGGATAGAAAAAAAATCTTACTTTGATGGTGATAAAGAATCTCCATGGTATGTTGTAGCATTTGGCATGCTTGGCGATTCCTTATCAGGCGTTACTTTTATATCGGTTCCTGGTGCTATTTTATTGGCAAAATTTGGATACTTACAATTGGTATTTGGATATTTTTTTGGATATTTAATTATCATGTATGTCCTATTGCCACTCTATTATAGACTCAATCTCATCTCCATTTATAGCTATTTACACGAACGATTTGGTATCTATACACAATATACGGGTTCATTCTTCTTTATCTTATCAAGAATTTTAGGCTCTGCAGCCAGACTTTTCCTTGCTGCTACAGTTTTCCAAATCTTTATTTTTGATGCGTGGCATATTCCTTTTTGGTTCACTGTGCTATTTATCATTTTTTTGATATGGATATATACCGTCAAAGGAGGTATCAAAACCTTGATTTGGACTGATATGTTTCAGTCTTTAATGCTTTTAGCAGGCGTTATTTTCGCCATTGTAGGCATCGCAAGTCAGATGCATTTATCATTTACGAATATTTTTACTATTATCAAAGAAAGTCCTTCAAGCGAAATTTTTAATTGGGATATTAATAGCAAACAAAATTTCTGGAAACAATTTCTTGGAGGTATATTTATTGCAGCAAGTATGACAGGACTTGACCAAAATATGATGCAAAAAAACCTAAGTGTAAAAACACTAAAGGATTCACAAACGAATATGTTTTGGTTTAGCGTTATCATGATTTTTACCAATATAATATTTTTATCATTAGGGGTTTTATTATACTATTATGCTACAGAAATGGGAATAGCGCTTCCTCTCAACGAAAAGGGTACAGTATTTACAGATAGAGTTTTTCCTCAATTGGCGTTAAATCATTTGGGAATCATAGCTGGAACATCTTTTATTGTAGGGCTCACGGCAGCTACATTTAGTAGTGCAGATAGCGTTTTGACTACATTGACTACTTCGTATTACATAGATTTTTTAGATCAATCTCCAGACATAAAAGATTCAAGATTACGAATGCTCATACATTTATTATTTGCCTTGATTTTGCTCTTTGTCATTTTAATT
>JBIPMU010000119.1:0-4817 GCA_044377205.1 Chitinophagales bacterium
GATTTATTTGAAGAAAGGGTAGTAGGAGAATTATCAACTTCACTAAATGCAAATTTTAATGAAAATGATATAATTAAAGATATCGAAAGAAATCTGGATGATAAGAACTATGGCAATAATAAAGTATCCCAATATGCCACAAAAACTTGGCACAGTACAATGATGTCGGGAATGATTGCTGCAAATAGGAAAAACAATATAGGTATTCAAGGATTTGGTAATCAAATTAAACTGATGCCATTAGTTATATCTGCCGCATCAGGAACTCATCGGGACAAGGATATCGCATTAGCTATTGAGTATGCTGTAAATAATGGAGCCAAAGTAATAAATATGAGTTTCGGAAAATCAACGCCAATATATCCCGAATGGATTCAGAAATCTATACTTTATGCAAAAGAAAATGATGTTTTGATTGTTGTTTCGGCAGGAAATAGCAACGAAAACCTAGATACTAAATATTCATATCCGAATGATTATTTTTCAGAAAAAGACGCCGTAGAATTTGTCGACAATTTAATTGTAATAGGAGGTACAAATCATGAAGCAAACGAAAATTTTGTATATAAGTATTCAAACTTCGGTAAAAAAAATGTAGATATTATGGCGCCTGCAACAGATATTTGGTGCTTAGATCCAATAAGAAATTATGCCCTTGACGATGGAACCTCATTTGCAGCTGCTCTTACTTCAGGTTCAGCAGCATTGATTCGTTCACATCATCCTAAATTAACGGCGAATCAAGTAAAAAACATCATCCTAGAATCAGGCGTTACCATTGATCAAAAAGTGATAAAACCTGGAACAGAGAATGAAATGGTTCCTTTTTCAGTGCTTTGCAAATCGGGGAAAATACTGAATGTATATAATGCTATGAAAATGGCAAAAGAAGTGAGTAAGAAGAAAAAATAGGTATATACATCACTCCGTCATCTAACACCCATCATCCCACTACTTCAACCGCTCTTTAAGTTGAGCGTTTTCTTCTTCGAGTTTGAGGATGTATTTTTTCATCGTTTCAAAAACAAATTCTGAATTTGAATTAAATGTACCACCACTCCCAAAATTTCCATGAGCATAATCACCATTGATAATATAAACGCCATCATCTGGCTCGTAGATGTCTTCTAGCTTTACATTCAGTTCTTTTGCCATCATATCCCATTCTCGTTTAGAAATTTTCGTTACACCGTTTTCTCTGCGGTTATAATTGGTTGTGTCAATCCCGAGTTTGAAAGCGAAATCCTCTTGCGTAAATTGTTCTTTGCGTTTGTCTCTAAGTTTTTGCTTTATCATGTTTAGTTGGAATTTTCCTCAAAAATAAGCAATATGCTCTAATTAGCAATATTAATGCTGAAAATAGCATTTTGAAATAAAATTTTAGTTTGTTCTTTTGAATAATCAAAAACAAACATTACTTTCGATTTTAAGAAAATTAGTGCACGAATGAGTAATAATTAGGGTTTAAGTTTGTTTTTAAAATTAATGTTTAATTATAAAATTTGAAATTATGGAGAAATTATCTTTAAGAAAGTTTAGTGACTTTCAAATCAGCAAGGAGAGTTTAAAAGTTGTCGCAGGTGGTAGTGACGAATGCACAGGTGGGGGTTTTACTAATTACTACTTAAAAGATGGAGATAGTTGGGTTTTAGATTATACTATTTCTTGGACTTCAGATACGAGAGATTGGACTGGTCGAGTAACTAAAATTGGGAAAACAATGGACTTTAATTAAATTTATCTGGGTCTGCTTCGTGTCAGACCCAATTATTTTAAAAAATATGAGAAAAATATTTTATTTTATTTGCTTTTTTTCTTTTTTATCTGCAAAAGCATGTAAACCAATAAATGCTGTTAATGTATCTGCATATTATAAAATAATTGAAGAAGCAGAAAGTCACATTATTGATTATGATTACGCTATGGCTAGTAAAAAGTATGAAAAAGGTTATGAATTGAATCATAGTATGTTTGGAATTGACGTATATAATGCTCTACTATGCAATGTATATTTAAAAAATTGGATTGGGTGTGAGTTCTGGGCTTCTAAGCTCATTGATAAAGGTGTAGAAACAGATTTTTTTAATTCAAAAGTATTTAATGAGTTAAAAAAAACAAACGAATGGGGAAATATTAAAAATTTATTTTTGAGAAGAAAAAGTAAAATTAATATAGATTTAAAACGACAACTTGATTCGCTGGTTATCGAAGATCAGAAAGTCTATTGTTCTATACCAACAGGAGAAATATCTTACTATGAAGCTAAAGAGAACACGATTTCAGTAGAAGAAAAATTTAGCCATCTGATAGAAAAATATGGGTATCCCACGGAGGAAAAGGTCGGACTTCGAGTAATCAATGATACATTACTTTCATTTATACCGCCATTTGATGTATTGATACGACATGGATATCAATCCAATAATACTAAGCTTTTAAATTTTTTTAATAGTTCTTTGAACAGTGGAGAAATGGATTTAAGAGTAAAAATTTCGAATTCAGACGATTCTGAGAATTTTATAGTATATAAAGGTGTGCTATATAAATTGAAATCAAAATATATGGATGAAGATTTGGCTAATGAAAGAAAATTAAAATTTATTAATTCAAATCGTCATAAAGGATTTTTAATTTATGCAAAATATTCTATAGTAGGCAGCTTCGCAGATTCACAGGATGTAGATGAATATTTTAAGATGTATGATTTGTTTATTGCTGAATGGAAAGTAGATAATTAAGATATGATATTAATTTACTCAAAAAGTCATGATGGATTTGTTAACAAGGTTTTTTGCTACTTTTTAAAGTATAATATTCTCAAAATAGGACTGATAGATGGTTTCAAAATGACTATGGTATCTGTTAATAAAACGGCTACTATTGCAGTCCATACTTCATATAAAGAGAATGCTGATTTAACTAAAATAAAAGCCATATGGTTTAATGGAGGAAAAATTCAAAATCCAGAACTCGAAAACATTTCAGATGAATTAAAACATTTATTGGATGATAATTATTCTACGGTTTTGGAAGGATTTTTAAAATTTGCTAATGTTTTTAAAATTGGAAGGTCTATAAATCCATTTGAATGTAGCAAAATGGATGTCTTACTACTTGCTCAAGAGGTAGGTTTTTTAATTCCAGACACTTTGTTTACGGAAAACAAGTCGGATTTGAATAATTTTTATCAAAAATATTCTAAAAAAGGTATTATTTCCAAGAGAATAAGTGACCAAACTCACTTTTACGAGAACAACCAAGTTTATAATTTAGTAAACACTTTTGAAGTTAATTCTGAATTATTAAGTGAAATTCCAAATACTTTTGGATTGTCGCAATTTCAGGAAAGAATAGAGCGGCAGTACGAAATTCGTGTTGTATATCTACTTGGTAAATGTTACGCGATGGCAGTTTTTACTTCAGATATAGTAGATTACAGAATAAATTTAAATAAGCATAATCAAATAAGAATGATACCATTTATTTTAGGAGCTGCGGATGAGCACAAACTTTCTTTACTCATGAATAAATTAAATCTCAACTACGGCTCAATTGATTTTATTGTTGACCACAATGATACACGATATTTATTAGAAATAAATCCATGTGGGCAAGTTGGCTTCGTGAATGAGGCATGTAATTATTACTTAGAAAAAGAAATTTCGAAATTACTACTTAATGCAGTATCAGCATGAAATATCCAGTAAAATTTTTAAATGCGGACAGAATTACTATAGACCCACCTAGTAAATTAGTATCTATAAGTAATTTTATTTCTATAAATAAATTTCAGAGTTCAACTTTTACAGTTACTGTTTTCTATAGACCTATCTCAAAAATATTATGAATTTAGAACAGAAAAAGTATTTTAAAGTTTATTCGAATTGTTTATTGGTAAAAGGTATAAATAGAAGTATAGTTTGCGATTTACAGAAAAATATGTTCAAACTTATTCCAAATGATTTATTTGAAATTTTAGATAAATTTGACGGTCAATCAGTAAAAGGAGTCAAGGAATTTTACTCAAATGAGTTCAATGAAACTATTGATGAGTATTTCTCTTTTTTGGTTGAGCATCAATTTGTTTTTTTTACTTCTACACCAGAAAATTTTCCTGCTTTAAATCTTTATTTCGAAGAGCCTCTTCAAGTATCTAATTGTATAATAGATCTTGATTCAAGGAGCAAATACAATATTTACGACCTAATTGAAGAATTAGAAAAAATTAATTGCAGAGCAGTTCAGATGCGATTCTTTTACAGTCCAACGGTAAAAGAGTTAAAAAAAATTATTGTTTTTATTGATAATTTGAAGTCTATAATTTCTTCTTTGGAAATTATTATCCCAAGCAACGTTAAAATTAATGGAAATGATTACACTTCATTAATGATTGAACATCCTAGAATTGTTTCGATATTGATATATAATGCTATTACTAATAATTTAATGAATCCAGTTAGAAAAAATAGTGGGTTTTTAATATTCAGTTCCGCAAAAATGGATAGTGAGAAGTCGTGTGGGATTATAAGCAGTAATTATTTTTCATTAAATATAAAAACTTTTACCGAATCCCAACACCACAACACCTGCCTGAACCGTAAAATCTCCATAGACAGAGACGGTAACATCAAAAACTGTCCGTCAATGCCACAAAGCTTTGGTAATATAAAAGACACAACACTCGAAGAAGCATTAAATCATCCTGATTTTAAAAAATACTGGAATGTAAATAAGGACATGATAGCAGTTTGTAAAGATTGCGAATTCCGCCACATTTGTACCGATTGCCGCGCTTATACTGAGCGTACACATTTTGA
>JBIPMU010000120.1:0-4805 GCA_044377205.1 Chitinophagales bacterium
GTTCCAAATGTTTTGCTTTCAGAATGATACACCCTATTTGTGAGCTTAACTAAAGATTCTCCATAATAAAATCCAACTCCCATATACCAATTAAATTTTTTAGGATCTTTAAAATAAATTCTAAAAATTGGATTCAAGGCAAAACCACTATGTTCTTCTCCTCCTAATCTAAAATAGGATACATTGTTACTAGATAAAAATATTATATCTACTGGTACATAAATTGAAAAATTATTAGTTGAATCCAGATATCGTTCATAGTTTAGTCCTATACCTGCTCCATTATTATTAATGACAAAAGGCCTTAGTCCTATATTATTCTTATACAATGTTGTTTGTGAATTTGCTAGAAAACTCATTGAGAGTAATAAAGTGATTGATAAGATTTGTTTTTTCATTTGTATGTTTTATGGTTTTGATTTTTTTCACTATTTTAATTTAGGCTTAGAATAGTTATTTTATTAAAAATCTACTATAATGTCTATCCTAAAATTTTTATTGGATAGCAACAGTAATTCTCTGTCCAAAATTTCTTGTATTTTTAATTTATTGAAAGCCAATTCATTGTTTTTTGGCAATTTTATCAAAACCTCTTTTATATATTGATTTCGAATCCGAGAAATTTGTGGAACAGAAGGTCCTAATACAATAGATTTGAATGCGTCCTTTAATTTAGCTACTATTTTATTGCTATAAATTTGTAGTAAATCTTCTTTTTGATGCTTAATAATAATTTTTATCAAGGAACAAAAAGGTGGATATATAAACTGTTTACGCACTGCTAATTCTTGCTCAATAAATGCTTCCCAGTCTTGTGCAATTAGATATTGAAATAATATATCTTTTGGATTGAAGGTTTGCAAGATTACTTTGCTGTCCGCATCTTTTCTTCGCCCTGCTCGCCCACATATTTGCATTAGTGTTTGAAAGGCTCGCTCTTGCGTTTTGTAGTCTGTAAACGAAAAAAGATTATCGGCATGAATCACACCTATCAAGTTCAATTTCTCAAAATCAAAACCTTTAGTTACAATTTGAGTTCCTACCAAAATTTGAATTTTACCTTCTTTGAAATCCTCTAATAAATTTTCAAGCCGCTGTTTGGAACGCGAAATATCTATATCCAATCTTGCTACTCGTGCTTCAGGAAAAAATAATGAAATTTCTTCTTCTACTTTTTGAGTACCCAGGCCCCTTGTTTTTAGTGTATTGCTTTTGCATCGAGAACATTGCAACTTAAGTTTATATTTTTTATAACAATAATGACAAATCATAAGATTTGACGTGTTGTGGTAGGTAAGACGAACATCGCATTGATCGCATTTTTCAATATGGTCGCATTGGTCGCACTGAATATAAGGTGCATATCCTCGTCTATTTTGAAACAAAACGGTTTGTTCTCCTAAATCTATTTTTTGTTCTATAGCTTTTATTAAATCATTGGAATAATCGCTTTTCATAGCTTTTTCTTTTTCTCGAAGCTTAATATCTACCAATTCAATTTTGGGAAGTGTAGCATCGCCATAGCGTTCAAGTAGTTTGACCCATCCATATCGATTATTAATAGCATTAAAATAACTTTCAATAGAAGGCGTAGCACTACCTAATAGCGTTTTTGCACCCATAATATGCGCTAAGTATAAAAATCCATCTCGTGCATTATAGCGAGGATTGGTGTCTACTTGCTTGAGCGAAGCATCGTGTTCTTCATCTATAATGATAGCCTGAAGTTTTGAATAAGGTAGGAAAAGTGCTGAACGAGTTCCTACTACAAATTGAACTTCGGAACGATATACTTTTTGCCAAATTTCATACTTCGTATTTTGGTTGATTTGTGAATGGTAAATGACCATACTATTTCCAAAATATTTTTGAAGACGTTTAACCATTTGAGAAGTCAACGCTATTTCGGGTAATACAAAAAGTATAGTCCCTTCTTGTTGCAGACATTTTTTAATCCATTGGATATACACTTCCGTTTTTCCACTTCCTGTAATGCCTTGAAACAGAACTGTTTTCTGTTTCTCAAATTCACCTTGAATGGCATTGTATGCCTCGGTTTGTGCTGAGCTTAACACAACTTCTTTCAAATTCGATATTTTTTCCAATTGAAATCTATCTTTTTGACGTTCTGTTTCTAAAAAAATGCCTTTTTCTATCAACGGTTTAATATTCGTCGAATTTGCATCGGACTTTTCCATCAATAACGCCTTAGATATGGCCTCGCCTTTTGGAGAAAGCGAGAAATATTGAAGCAGAATTTGATATTGTTTTTTGCTTCGTGTTATCAATTGCCCAAAAATTTCGTTTAGCTTATCTTTATCTTGCAAATAAGATTGAGAAATTTGAATATACTTTTCATAAATGGCTGTATATTTTTCGCCAATTTCTTCGATAGGTTCCACCAATCCGAATTGAATCAACGAATTAAGTTCCGCAATCCCTGTTTTTTTATCGAAAAAATTCTTTATGTCGTTGAGACTAAATTTTCCCATCGATTGAATTGCATCTGCTAGCATAAGCATATCGCCCGTTAGGTTAAAATCATTGATATTCGACTGATGGCGAGGTACAAAAAAACGTTCGCTAGATAGTTTGAAAGCATTTGGAAGCGCCAAATCCATAATCTCCCCAATACTAGTCATGTAATAGCTACTGAGCCATTTCCATAATTTTATATGATTTGGGCTAATAATAGGTTCGCTGTCAAGGATTTCTTCAATTTCTTTTATGGAAGGAAAGTCAGGTTTTTGATAATGAATATCCACAATAATACCTGTGTAAATTTTGTTCTTCCCAAAAGAAACCAATACTCGCATTCCTATAGCTGCCTTTTTGGATAGTGAATCCGGCAGGATATAAGTATAGGTTTGACTCAGATATAGCGGCAAAATGACCTCGGCGTATTGAATTTTCAATGTTTAAAATTTATCTACAAATCTATTTCTTTTTCATTACTTATTTGATAAAAAATATTATATTATCTTTTCTTTCAAATAAAATCGATTTGAAATAATCGTATCCCAATAGGTATCATAAAAAGTATGAATTTCTGGATTAGTTTCTTCAATTTTGTTTTGAATCAAGGTATTAAATAATATAGTTCCTTTTGGACTTAGTTTTTGCATACAAGTTTGAACAAAGTTTAGGGTTAGGATTTCGTCTGGAATTTCAGTATCTTCAAATACATCTATTAAAATCAAATCATACGAAGAGTTCGTGATACTTATATAATCTGCTGCACTTTGAATCTGCCACTCCAAATTTGTATTTTTGGGAAAATATTGCGTGTAAAAATCCATAATTTCAGGTTGGATTTCAACGCCTGTAAATGTCGCTTTTGGGTAGTATGGCGCGAGCAAATCATAGGCACTGCCTAGCCCAAATCCAAGAATTAAAATCTGCTGTATATCCTTTTTTTGATACCAACCGAAATGTGAGAAAGCTTGATGCAATGCATACTTTAGCGTGCCATTGGATTGATTGGCGTGATGGGTATTGAGCAAAATTTTATTGTTTTTTAGAACAAATTGAAGATAAACGGGCGAGTTGATTTCTTTTAAAATGATTGGAAACAAAAAACTCAAGACTTTTTGAACCCACGAAATGTGCTCGCGTTCATTCATAGTACTATTTACTTCTGTAGTGATAATTGAGCTCGTCTACCAGGGTATCGGGCAAAAGCGGTAAGTCTTTTTTTGGAATCATCAACGTACTTACATAATGTATATCTTTGAAAATGGTATGTTTGGAAGCCGTTTCCATCAAATAATCCACGCCTACACTACCACCGGTTCCTATTTTACTTCCTATTATTCTACGCACCATTTGTCCGTGGCGGAAGCGCCATAGCGTCAAAAATTCATCTATTTCAGAAAGTTTTTGTATCATCAAATACGGTAATTGTAGAATGGGTTCATCTCTATATAATGAAATGAAAAGCATTGCCAGCATGGCTTTGTATGATATTCTTACATTGCCTGCTTCATATTCTTTGTTGTAGCTTTCTTGATCAAAAACCAACTTGAAGAATGTATCGCTATCACCAAGCATTTTTAGACGCATAGCTTTTTGTTGTTCACTCAAATATTCGGTTTCTTGAATTTCTCTTTGTTCTAATTTAAATAGATTTTCTAGAGCTTTTTTATAATTTTCAAGAAAATTAAAATCTTTGTGATCTATAAATGGCGTACGTTCAAGCCATTTTTCCAATAATTCGAGCATAGAAGGATTGTTCTCCAATTTCTCAAGCTCTTCTTTTTGTTTTTCTTCAAAAAAGGCTGCGTAATGATGCCCTCCATACGTAATTCGATGCTTATTTTTGAGTCCTAGCATCACCTCTGCTTTCCTAAATTGAAAACTTTGAAATCCCGAAGCAGGAAACAAATAATTTCTGAATTCTAAGAAATCCATTGGTGTCATCGTCTCCAAAACCTCCAATTGCTGAATGAGCAAATGCATTATTTTGATAGTTCTATCCAAATAATGAACCGCGTGAGCTAGTTTTTTCTCACTCACGGGCAAATCATTCATTATTCCCACAACGCCTTCTAGTTCGTGCAAAATTTGCTTAAACCACAATTCATAAGCCTGATGGGTAATGATGAAAAGCAATTCATCGTGTGCTTCTTCGCCAAACTCCGTTGAGCGAGGCACTTGACATTCTAATATTTTTTCCAATTCCAAATACTTAGCGTAATGGATGGCTGCATATTTTTTCCCTTTTTCCATAAGAAATGTTGTTGATTATTAAGCAAATAGCGAATCGATAAATGCTTTTTTGTTGAATAATTGTAATTGATGTATTT
>JBIPMU010000121.1:0-4788 GCA_044377205.1 Chitinophagales bacterium
GTAGATTCATATACCACAATATCTCCTTTTTTCAATACCTTCCCCACGGTTTCACTTGCTTTGTACAATGGTGTCAAATCAGGGTTATTATATTTATCTACAGGAGTAGGCACGGTCACTATAAAAAAATTGGCTTCTTTGAGAGAAGATATATCACTTGAAAAGAATAGACCTGGCTTATTACTAGAAAATTCAGTTGTAATTACTTTTTCTAAGGTAGCTTTGTCTACTTCTTGTGTTATATCTATACCTTCATTTAATTCACAAATTCTCTTGGAGTTTATGTCAAATCCTACTACAGAATACTTCGTAGCAAAAAGCCTAGCCAATGGCAAGCCTACGTATCCAAGTCCAATTACTGCAATTTTTGTCATTGATTATATAAAATTAAAAAATTCAACTATGATTAGTTCAAATTTTATCTTTAATTTAAAATGAATGCAAATATAAGACATTTTATTTATTCATTTTTTTAAAACAAACTTATACCACAATGAAAATGAATATTTATATTTGCAAATTATGATATACTATTTAGTTTTTTTTATTTTCAATTTTGTTTTGGCATATTTTTTTATTCCACAGATTATAGCTTTTGCTAATAAAAAAAATCTAGTAGATGTCCCTGACCACCGCAAAGTTCACAAAGGTGTCATCCCTGCTTTGGGAGGTGTAGCTGTTTTTGCATGTTTTTTATGTTCTGGAGTATGGGGATTTGAGTGGCTGGATACTCGTTATTTTTATATATATCTAGGTAGTGCAATGATTGTCATTACGGGTATAGTAGATGATATTAAGCCACAGAAAGCCCTTTTAAAATTGGGCATACAAATTGCTGCATCATTTATAGTAGTTTATTGGGGAATGTATCGTATCGATTCGTTGATGGGAACGTTTGGAATATATACGATTGTACCTTGGCTTGCGATTTTGATTTCTACTTTTGTGGTTATTACTTTCGTTAATGCGCTCAATCTTATTGATGGCATCAATGGACTTGCGGCATCATTAGGCATTTTGTATTTTTCTTTTTTTGCTGGATATTTCTACACCATTCAAAATCCATTTTATGTTTTAATTTCGGTATCTTTTGTAGGGGGTTTGTTGGCATTTTTGAGATATAACTTATTCACACCCAAGATTTTTCTAGGAGACACGGGTTCTACGCTTATTGGGTTTGTATCAGCGTTATTTTTAATTGAGTTTTGGCAAGAAAATGGATTAGCAAGCCATTCATTTTCATGCCCATACAGCTTGATGGCTAGTTTATTTATCCTACCTCTTTTTGACACATTTCGTGTAGCATTCTTACGAATTTTGAAACAAAAATCACCTTTTTCTCCCGATAAGACGCATATTCATCATCTTTTTTTGCGCTTAAATCTGAAACATTACACCATTACAGGCATTTTAATTTTATTCAATATTATAATTTTTGGTAGTGCTTTTCTTACTCAAATTTTGGGCGATACACTTCAGATTACAATATTAATGGGTATTATAGTTTTTGGATTTTTTATACTTGAATTTCTTCTCAATAAAAAAATTAGATTGCGAAAAGAAGAGAATCTGACGCCTGCTTTTTTCAAAACCTTTACGGCCAATTATTGGTATATATTCTTTTCAATCATTGTATTTTCTTTGCCATTTTATCGATGGGCAACGAGTATTCCCATTTTTATATTTTTATTTTTCTGGATTATTTCATTTAGTTATAAAAAAATGACACTCAGAGACTATTCAAAATATTATATACTTTTCCCGTCGTTGTTATTTTTATTACCTATTTTTTATTATCTTTTAATAGAACCCAATTCTTTGATTTTATCAAAAAAAGTATCACTTTCTATAATTTTTCTAGTATTTCCAGTTACATTATTCCTCAAAAAAGAACTTTTTGATTTGAAAAAATGGTATTTTATACTTGCTTTTTATTTGCTCGGAATTCTTACTTTTTTTGGAATTTCATTTGTTATTTTTACCCTAAAATGGATATCTACAAGTTTGTCTCTATATGAATTACAAATAAATTATGTATCGCTTAGCAATATTCCCACAATATATTATGCTTTAATCTTAAATTTTGGATTGATGGCATGTATTTATTTAAGAAAATCAAACATCCTTATTTTAAAAAATCAGAAAATACAATTTATAATTAGCATATTTATTGGAATAAATATATTGATAATTCAAAGTAAAATTGGCTTTGTGGCTTTTATGCTTATATTGTTTATTTCCAGCATTATACAAAAAAAACAATATCGAAATATTCCATACATTAGTTTTACATTTCTTCTTTTTATTTGTGTTTTTATAATCCTATTTTTCAATACCAATAAACTAAATATTCATTATTTAACTCAATCTTCATTTGAGGTAACAAAAAGAATTGAAGTATGGCATCATGCGCTTTCTATGATTATACAAAAGCCTTTTATAGGATATGGTAGTAGTTACTTGGATTTTCTTCATATTCAATCAAATCTATATTTGAATGCTCATAATCAATTTTTGGAATTTACACTTGAATATGGAGTTATTGGTTTGATTATGATGCTAATTACCTTTGCATTTTCAGCGTTTATGGCGATAAGATCTTTGGATTACTTTTACATAGGATTTATAATACTATCTATGTACTTTTGCTTATTTGAATCTGTATTCAACAATCAGACTGGTGTTGTGTTTTTTAGCTTATTCAACGCCCTTTTCCTTCTCAAGTCGAGATTGAGGATAAAGACAAATAAGGAATAAAATCTATTTCAATCCATTACGGATACCATGTACAATTTCAATTGCCTTTTTTGAGACTGCTATTGGGAAGCCGTTTCCTTCAAGAATAGCTTTATAACTATCGGTGTGTAGTTCTGTAAATCCATCTGAAAATTCTATTTCTTCTCCTTCCATTTGCAAAGTTCTATAGGTGCGTTTGCCTTGCAACTTAATATTTTCGGGGATTTGATTATAGTCTATACTCAAAAACCAATCTACATCTGCTTTTTCTAGTTTTAGAAAACCACTTGCTGTATCTTCATTATGTATATCCACCCTATTTTCTACAATATCTCCAAATATCCAAGTAAGCATATCAAAAAAATGAACTCCAATATTAGTAGCAATACCACCCGATTTACTCATATCGCCTTTCCAGCTATGATGGTACCATTTTCCTCTGGAAGTCATATATTTCAACTCCACTTTGAAACGTTTATCTTTTGGGCTATTCATTACTTTTTCGCGAAGTGCTATTATACTAGGATGCAATCGCAATTGAAGAATTGTGTATGCTTTTTTACCCGTTTCTTTCTCAATATCCATCAAGGCATCTACATTCCATGGATTTAATACCAACGGTTTTTCACATATTACATCACACCCACTTTTTAGAGCAAATCTAATATGAGCATCATGCAGATAATTAGGACTACAAATACTGATAATGTCTATTGGGTTACCCTCTCTTCGAAGTTTGTCTATATGTCTATCAAATCGTTCAAACTCGGTAAAAAAATCTGCATCAGGAAAATTACTATCCATAATGCCTACACCATCATAAGGATCATAAGCAGCTACCAATACATTTCCTGTATCTTTGATAGCTTTCATGTGTCTTGGAGCTATATATCCAGCGGCACCTATTAATGCAAAACGTTTCATATTACAATCTACTTGTTACCAAATTTTTATCTAAAAAGCCTTTTATATCAAACACCACCGTTTTTGATGATAAAATTTGAGTAAAATCAATAGTCTTAAATTCTTTATGCGCTACAGCTAAAACCACTGCATCAAATTCTTTTTTTGGCATTTCATTTTCTATTTCTAGATCATATTCATGTTTCACCTCGTTTATATCTGCCTGTGGATCAAAAATAGTAACTTGAGTTCCATATTCTTTAAAGGATTTGACCATATCGGCTACTTTTGTATTTCGCACATCGGGACAATTTTCTTTAAACGTAAAACCTAATACTAAAACATTAGCATTTTTAATCTCAATGTCCTTTTGTATCATCAATTTCACTACTTGTGATGCCACATAATCTCCCATACCATCATTCATCTTTCTTCCAGCAAGTATAATCTCAGGTGTATAGCCATGCGCCTGCGCTTTTTGCGCCAAATAATAAGGATCTACTCCTATACAATGTCCACCAACCAATCCCGGTTGAAATGGAAGAAAATTCCATTTTGTCGCAGCTGCTTTCAAAACTTCTTGAGTATCAATCCCTAATGCATTGAAGATTTTTGAAAGCTCATTTACAAACGCAATATTGATATCTCGTTGAGAATTTTCTATTACTTTGGCCGCTTCAGCTACTTTGATTGAAGGTGCCAAATAAGTACCCGCAACTATTACGGATGAATAAATATCATCTACCTTCTTAGCAACCTCTGGTGTAGAACCCGATGTTACTTTTAATATCTTTTCTACGGTATGTTCTTTATCGCCTGGATTGATTCTCTCTGGGGAATAACCTGCATAAAAATCCTCATTAAATTTCAAACCACTTACTTTTTCAAGTACAGGTATACATTCTTCTTCCGTCACACCTGGATACACCGTAGATTCATATACCACAATATCTCTTTTTTTCAATACCTTACCCACGGTTTCACTTGCTTTGTACAATGGTGTCAAATCAGGGTTATTATATTTATCTACAGGAGTAGGTACGGTCACTATAAAAAAATTGGCTTCTTTGAGAGAAGATATATCACTTGAAAAGAATAGACCTGGCTTATTACTAGAAAATTCAGTTGTAATTACTTTTTCTAAGGTAG
>JBIPMU010000122.1:0-4786 GCA_044377205.1 Chitinophagales bacterium
TAGAAATGATTCAGCAAGCACAACAAATGGGTTTTAAACTTATTATTACTACCGACCACGGTACGATTAATTGCAAAAATCCATCGAAAGTGATTGGCGATAAAAACACCAGTTTAAATTTACGATATAAAACAGGTAGAAGTTTAACGTATGAAGACAAAGATGTGTACGCTGTAAAAGATCCTAAAAAAATAGGTTTGCCCACCATAAATATGACCAGTTCGTATATATTTGCCAAAAGCGATTTCTTTTTAGCTTATGTAAACAACTTTAATCATTATGTGAGTTATTATAGAAATACGTATCAGCACGGTGGTATTTCATTAGAAGAAATGATTATTCCGTGTATAGTTTTGAATCCGAAGTAGAATAGGTAAAAGGTTTTGGGCATGAGGTAAAAGGTATGAGGCAAAAGGTATAAGGTAAAAGGTATAAGGTAAAACCGTATATCTTAAACCAAAAACCCTGAACCCAAAACCATTAACCTTTATCCCTAAACCTTTATCCCTAAACCCAAAAAAATGACTGCAACATTTACATTAGAAGAAATAAATAAAGTAGCTAAAGAAATTCTTGCTACAACGAGTTTAAAAAAAGTAATTACTTTTCACGCGACTATGGGCGTAGGTAAAACCACATTAATTAAGGAATTGGTTAAAGAATTAGGCGTTACAGGAAATTCAAGTAGTCCTACTTTTTCGTTAGTTAACGAATACGAATCGGAAACGGGAGAACCTTTATATCATTTCGATTTGTATCGTATTAATGACGAATTAGAAGCGTATGATATGGGAATTGACGAGTATTTTTATTCAGGTAATTGGTGTTTTATTGAATGGCCAGAAAAAATACCGCATTTATTGCCATTCGATCATGCATCAATTGTGATTAGAACGTTGCCTAATGGGAAAAGAGAATTGTTTTTAAAAAATGATTAAAATAGGGTTATCGTTATAAAAACATTTCAAAATAATTTATTATATTTGATTAAGTAATGTGAAATAAAACTTTCGTATATAAGCCCAAATATTGGTATCTACGAAGTTTTATATAGTGAATAAACGAGTTGGTGGCAATTTTATCTCAGAATACTCAAAAACAGATATTTGAATCATCTATTATTTCGATAATAAAGAATAAGATTGACTTGGAGGAAATAACAAACTCATTGCAGATGGCTTTAATTTAAAGTTACAACCTTTATCTTCAACTTTTCCGTCTGCTAATCTTTTCATGTTATAATCAACAGTAATTGCTCCTATATCAATTAATAATTCAAATTGATTTACCAATGGATTTTTAGTATGCTCTACTGATTTATATAGAAAGTACTCATTACCATCTTCTTTTTTAGAATCTGTTGAAATCCAAAATGTTTCTTTATGCTTTTCAGAAAGTGTTTTCTTAAGTAATTCTAATTCCCAAACTAAAAAATCCCCAATTTCATTTCTATCAGAGTTTTCAACAAGCCAGTTTTTATCATTTTCTATTTTTAAAATTAAGCCTTGTGCATTTCTTCCGGTTGCTCTTATTGTGTTATAAAGTCTAAAAACTCCAGCTTCCCAATATCCAAAATTATCTAAAATCTCAACCCTAGATTTGAATTTACTTAATTCCCAATTTGGTGTTTTTGCAAACAATCCTTTTCTTGTTCCTCTCGAATCTCTGAAAGATTTTAATTCTATTCCTTTATAATCAGGATTTTTTGAAGAGTTCATTTCAATTCCTAATAATTTTTCTAAAGTTCTTCCAATTCCAGTATCTGAATTAACTAAAGACTTTATATATCCTTGATTTCCAATCAATCTTAATTTACTCAAAAGTTCATCAGAAATAAGATTATTAATTCCTTTTATTTCTTCAACTAATTCTTTTAAAGGATTAATTAGTGCTGAATTTAATAATGCTGACAAGTTAATTTGTGTAATATTTACAACATATAGAACTCCTTCAAACTCAATTATTGCAAGAATATCATTTGCTTTTGAGTAATTACCTAAACCTTTAAACCAAATTCTTGGGTCGCCTTTTTTTGTATTAGGTCTGTACAATGAGGCAAGTGAATTTACTACTTTATCTTCTTCAATAAATCTGGAAACTATTTGAACTTTACTTTCCTGTCCTTGACTTTGCAATTCAAAATCGTGAATATCTCTAGATTTCAAATAATTTCTAACAAAACTGGTAGCATCCATTATTGCCTTTCCTAAACCAGTTTCTGTAGGTTCTATCAAACAAAATTCAATTGAATTTTCCGTTAATAATTTTATTCTATCAATCTCAATTGTGGTTAAATCTCTCATAAACGAATTATTTAATGTTCTTCAATATTTCTAGAGCTACCGCTCTAGCCATTAGTGGAGGAACTGCGTTCCCAACTAATGTAAATTGAGGAACTTCAAATTTACGTTTATTTCCACCTGTTGAGCGTTTTCCTTGAAAAACAAATGAATCGTCAAATGATTGTAGTCTCGCCATCTCTCGAACTGTCAAAGCCCTAGGGTTTGAATAATGAATGTAATCATCAGCTATTGTCATAATCGTTGAACTTTGACTTTCAGGCTTTAATACGGTATAACTTCTTTTATCAGATTCTAAACCAATTTCTTTAAGATTTAATTTTGCAGATTCATAATTCCCAGATTTCAATATAACGTTTAATCTTTTTACTACATCCTCATTTTGCTTACTCGTCTTGTGATTTTGTAATGGAGCAACAAGATGTGCTAAAGTATTTTCAAGTTCCTCAAAATTTCTAACATAAAATGGGTTCTTTGCATTTGCAAATCGTCCATTTAAACGTCCTTTTTTTGACCATTCTGAATAACTTAATCCTTCACTTTCATTTGGTTTTCCATCAATATTTCTTTTTTTAATCAAAGCTTTCATCTTTTGTGTAGAACCATTATATTGTGCTTTTAAATTGATTTTTTCATAATCAAATCTTTCATCATCATTTCCAATAAAATCTAAATCATAAATAGCTTCAAAAACATTAACTTTCTCATTTTGTGAAACTGTGGCTGGAACATTATTTATCAACTTTTGATCTTTTCTGCAACCAATAAACAAAACTCTTTCTCGATTTTGAGGAACTCCATAATCTGATGCTAAAGCAACGAAAGGTTGTTCAATATTATACAACCTTATTTTAGATAAAATAGTTTCAAACTCAGTTCCTCTGTTAGCTTTAACAACAAATGAATTCAATCCTTTAACGCATTCGTCAAAAGAATAGTCAAATATTTCAAGAGCTGTTATTATTTGACTTACTTCATCTATATAAATTTCATTTGGCTTTAAATTATTGAAAGAAGTATGTATTTTATCAATAATAGTTTCAGGCTCAATAGAAGTTAAAAAATCATCAAAATCATCAGCAAAAAAATCATTATCTAAATTAGAAAATGCTTTTTCATTAATTACTTTTTTTCTAATATATTCAAGCTCTTTAACGCGCTTTAAAAGATTAAAACCGTGTCTTATTGTACTGATGTTCTTGTCAGTTTTACTTGTTTTGTAATCAACAATTTTTGGAGTTAAAAGTCTGAACTTATTTTCTAAATTATGAATGTAAGTGTTTTTTAAATTGTCTAATTCTTTATCTGTAGCTTTTTCAAACTGCAAACGCAAATTGTAACATTCTAAAATAAAAGAATTCTTAATTTCAATCTTTTTAAGTTGAGAAACAAAAAATATGAGTTGATTAAACTCTTTCAAATCAACAATCGATCTAATTTCTTGCAAAATCATTTCTTTAATTTTGCCTTGTTCTTTTGTCAAAATTCCTTTGACATTTTCCATAACAAAATATTTAGGTCGTAATTGTCTAATTACTTTTAAATAATGAGCAAATAAATCATCTTTTTTATCAAATTTTTTCCTTTTTCCTGCTAAACTAAAACTTTGACAAGGTGGACCACCACAAACAATGTCAATTTCCTTATCTCCTATTTTTTTTAGGAAATTATCTAAAAAATCTGGTTCAGTGATATCTTGACGAAGGAATTCGGCATCAAGACCTAATTGATAATTATATCGAGCCAAATGTGTAAGTTCACAATTTTCATTAATGTCACTTGCTAACCTAAAATCATAATACTTATCTCCATATTCTGCTTGTAGAAATCCTTCACTAAAACCACCAGCACCAGCAAATAAATCAATAAAAGTTACTTTTGATTTTGTTTGATATTCAGTTGGCGGCTCAGAAACTATATTTATATCTGTATTTTCTCTTCTACTACTTACTAAAGAAGCTATTTTCTCTTTAATTTTTTTATCCGTAAAATTAGAATGTGGCTCTGTTTCAAAATATTTCTCAACTTCTTGTTTCAAGAAATTTAAGAACTTATTGATTGATTTATGAGAATAATCGGAATCCTTTACAAGTTGATTTGTATTATCCCAATCTTTTTTCAGTATCTTCTCTCCAGTAGCAACTTTGATTTGAAAATCTTTTTGACGTAAAACAAGATGAATTGGAAATCTTTTGCTTTTATCAGCTTTATCAAGGTAGAATTTTACATTTATCATATTACGGACGTTTTTACGGATACGGACAAAACTACGGACAAATTTTTAATTGACAATAAAAAAAATGAAAATAAATTTTTGAGAAGAAAGATTTATATACAAATATGGAAATAAAGGCAGTCAATAACAGGCATTTGGCAAGATTGCGAATTTTGTAGTAAATACACTTTTACATTTCGCAAGAAATTTTATCTTAAATGAAAATAATTCGTTCCGAACCTCGCAACTATTACAAGCCACAAAACCTCTC
>JBIPMU010000123.1:0-4752 GCA_044377205.1 Chitinophagales bacterium
ACTTGGAAATGCTTACTATTTCAACGGCATGTTAGATAAATCTAAAACATGGTATGATCAGCTTTTTGAAATCAATCAAGAAATTGATCCAGAGTATTATTTTAGATACGCTCAATCCTTAAAAGCTGTTAAAGATTATAAAAAAGCAGATAAAATGATGGAGAAATTCTTTGAGCTTACTAATGATTATAGAGGAGAAATGTATATAAAGAACAAACTTTATTTACAAGATATCAATGGAAATTTAGATCGCTATAAAATTGAAGATGCTGGAATTAATTCTTCTGAATCTGATTATGGTTCCTATTTTTTAGATAGTAAAATGTACTTTGTTTCTTCAAGAAAATTTTCCAAAAACAAAAACACATTAGATAGTTGGACAAATCAAAACTACACTAATCTAATATCGGCTGAATTTGATTCAAAAGCTAACCCTGTTTATATTGATGAGGTAACTGATGAATTAAATACAAAATATCACGAGTCATCATTAGTTTTTACTAAAGATGGAAAAACAATGTTTTTTACCAGAAATAATTATAACAAAGGTAAAATTGGATTTAATGAAAAAAAAATAGTTTTACTAAAAATCTTCAAAGCTACATTAGTAGATAAAAAATGGACTAATATAACTGAACTTCCATTTAACAGTAATGAATTTAGCGTTGCTCATCCGGCGCTTAGTAATGATGAAAAAACAATGTACTTTGCATCAGATATGCCAGGAGGATTTGGTGAATCTGATTTGTATAAAGTATCAATTAATGAAGATGGAACTTTTGGAAAGCCAATTAATTTAGGATCGAAAATTAATACAAAATCAAGAGAAACATTTCCCTATGTAAATAAAGATGGAATATTATATTTTTCTTCTGATGGCCATTTAGGATTAGGTGGATTAGACATATTCAAATCAAATCAAGATGAATTTGGTTTGTTTAGTTCATTTGAAAATTTAGGAGCTCCAATTAATAGTGAAAAAGATGATTTTGGGTTTTCAGAAAGCCCTTTTCAAAAGGTGTCTTTTTTTACCTCTAATAGGGATGGCGGAAAAGGTTTTGATGATATATATAAATCAATAGAACAAGAAAAACCAGAAGAAGTTATAATTGAAGAAGTTATAGTAGATGCAATTACCAATGAACCAATAGAAAATGCAAAAATTAGTGTTTATGATGCTAATTATAACTTGATTAATGAAACAATGACTGATACAAATGGGGAATTTAAAACAGAAAAACTCAGAAAAGACAGGGAATATATTGTTAAAACTGAATCTCCTGAATATTTTACAACTGAAAAAAGGTATAAAGGAGACGAAATTAAAGAAAAAAACAAAAGTACTTTAAACCCAAAAATAATTGGTGTAGAACCAGGAGATGATTTATTAAAACTATTAGGTATAAGTATTTATTTTGATTTAGATCAACATTTTATTAGATCTGATGCAGAAGTTGAGTTGACAAAGTTAATAGAAGTTATGCTAAAATATCCTCAATTAAAGATTCATATAAAATCACATACAGATAGTAGACAAAGTGATTCTTATAATATGAGATTATCTAATTTTAGAGCCAAATCTACAAGAGATTATATGATTAAAAAAGGTGTATCAAAAGATAGAATAACAGCAAAAGGATATGGAGAAAATGAATTGTTAAATGAATGTTCAAATGGGGTTCCGTGTACAAAAGAACAACATCAATTAAATAGAAGAAGTGAATTTATTATAATAAAATAGTAATAAATTATAATTGATGAATTTAAACAAAGTTACAACAATCCAAATATTACATTAATTATAACAAATATTATTTTTTCAATATGCTACAGAATTAAAATATAATTTTAATCTGAATCGAATTACATAAGTAGTTTTATATTTTGGGGTAAATAGGATAAACTTTAGTTGTGATAAATATTGATTTTAAAGCTGTAGCAATACAGCTTTTTTTTTACAAATATTACACCCTATTTACCACATATTACATTTAATTCAATAATTAAATGTAAGTCATTAAATTTAATTAATTGATTTAACTAAGACTATTGTGTAATATTAATTAATTTAAGAATAATATGGATATTTTAATAACAGACAACTTCTTTTTAAAAGATATTAAGGAAATATATTCAACTGAGATTCGCGGAAAATATGGTGTTTTTGAAAACTTTTTAGAAAAATTAAAAATCAAAATACTAAATGGTCATTTCCGCGAGAATACCTCTCAAATTGATTGGAAAAACATAGTAAATCATCATCAAATTAGTTTCTATAATCAAGAAAATCAACTTGAAATAAGTAATTGGTTATTGAATAGTGATTTGAAAGACTATGGATTTCTCTACACTTGGATAAGTTGGGAAGATCCGATCATAATGATTAAGACTTCAGAATTTATTAAAAATTGGCGTAATGTCTATCTTGCAAGTACCGATGGCTTAATTTTAACAACATATGATGGTAAATTCTTTATAGAGTTTACACATGGAGATGTAAAAATTTTAAATAGTAATTTTCAAATTAAACCAAATTCATATAAGACAAATAATTCAAGAAATGGATTAAAAAATGATAAATTACTTAAAAATAATTATGAAAATTTTTTTAAGAAAAATTGCCTTTAATTTATATGCTATTATAATTTTTGTGTAAAATATTTAATGTGCTACCAAAAACAATACTAAATTATTTATAGCAACTTTTAATTCTATTATAATTTTAATGAGAAAAAATTTAATACAAATTAGTACTTCTAAATCAATACAATTATTTGACACTAATGAAATATTCTTTTGTAAATCTATAGGTAAGCAAACAGAGTTTCATTTTAATAATACTATTTATATTTCGAAAAAAAATATAGGCTCATATGAAAAAGAATTAGAAAACTTCAATACATTTTGTAGAATTCATCATTCCTATATAATTAATATAAATCATTTAATTGCAGTTGACAAATCAAATTTTAATTGCACTTTAATTAATAATATTAACATACCTGTATCAAAAAGAAAATTAAGAAAATTGATTCTATTTTTAAATAATAATATATGAATTAAAAAACTTGTATCTTATTTTTCAATGTCGATATCTGAAATTTTGTATTGGGATAATAAAAATTCTTTTAAATGTCGGAGCGAGGTCTCATATCTTTTATGAGTTGCAAAAGCGTATTCTTTTCCAACGAGTTCTTTTACTTTTCTATTATGATCTTCAAATATTGGAACTAAGTAACGCTTTGTGCTTTCGATACCAAAATACTCATTTTTAAAGTTTTCAAAATTCAAATCGAATCCTTTTAACAGCAATGATTTTTCAATTTCAAAAACTCCATTTCTTAATAAATCAAGATGATTGTTTAGTGAACGGCTTTCTTCTGAATTACCTTTTAAACGAGAAGTTTCAACACTCCATTTATCTGGTAAAACATATTTTCCAGTACTTTTATCAATACGTTTGCTGTCAACCGTAATTCGGATAAAAACAGGAACAAGTCCGTTGTTGTTGATTTTTGCTCTTTTGATATAAAAAAGCACATTGATTGTTGCATTCATTTTTGGTAACCTTTAGTGTTAATTAAATTTCGAAAAACTAACATCAAAAGTCAAGATGTTTAAAAGCTGAACAGCTTGTAAATACTGGCATTTCGAGCTTTCGAGGGGCACAATTAATTTAAAAAACGTTGTGCCCCGAATTGTGCCCCTCCATCTTGGTTAAAATTGAATAAATTGGTGAATTGAGGAAAATAAAAACCCTTTAAAATCAACATTTTAAAGGGTTTTGAATTGTTTTGAAAGACTTTTTGTGGAGAAGATGGGGCTCGAACCCACGACCTCTTGACTGCCAGTCAAGCACTCTAGCCAACTGAGCTACATCCCCATTTTAATTTACGAATATAACCATTTTTTTCATACTGATTCAGTAAATAATTCAATGTACAACTTAAAAGATAAACCTTTGATTCGATCAAAAAAATAAAGTAATTTTATCCCTCTAAAACAAAACCATGCACGCAGATTATATTACCGACCAAAACTTTACTGATTTAACCTATGCTGAAAGCGATGTAAAATACAAAGAATACGAAAATTGCACGTTTACCAATTGCGATTTCAGATTGTGTTCCTTTATTGCTGTAACGTTTATTGATTGTAATTTTATCGAATGTAATTTTAGAGGTACAAAAATCAACCATGTCTCATTACGTGATGTTTGGTTTACAAAATGTGACTTTACCTCTGTTAACTTTGCAATGACTGATCAAATTTTATATGAATTTCACTTTAAAGACAGCATGCTTGACTATGCGCAGTTTTATAGTTTAAAACTAAAAAAAATGCAGTTCATAAATTGCAGCATGATTGCAGTTGACTTTATGGAAAGTGACCTTACGGAAGCTTTATTTGACAACTGCAATTTACGACATGCTGTTTTTATAGGAACAACAGCTAATAAAACTGATTTTTCTACAAGTTATGATTTCATTATTGACCCTGAAAAAAACAAATTGAAACGAGCAATTTTTTCTACAGAAAATTTATCTGGTCTGCTTAAAAAATATGATTTAGTAATAAAATAAATTTAAAATTTTAACTGATACACATCGTCTAAATCTTTATCGCAACTAAAATTTACTCCTAAATCTGTCACATAGCCAGAATTTAAACCATAAACCCAACCATGAATCGATAATTCTTGTCCGTTTTTCCAAGCATTTTGAACAATTGATGTTTTGGCTAAATCTAAAA
>JBIPMU010000124.1:0-4734 GCA_044377205.1 Chitinophagales bacterium
TTTTAAAAAAATAAATTCAAAATTATGCCCTATTTATTCACGTCGGAGTCGGTATCCGAAGGTCATCCAGATAAAGTAGCTGATCAAATTTCAGATGCGCTTATTGATCATTTTTTGGCGTATGATGCTAGCTCAAAAGTAGCATGTGAAACATTAGTTACAACAGGTCAAGTAATATTGGCAGGCGAAGTAAAAACCGAAACATTCTTAGATGTACAATCGATAGCGCGCGAAGTTATTGCTAAAATAGGATATACAAAGAGTGAATATATGTTTGATGCTAATTCTTGTGGCATTTTATCTGCAATTCATGAACAATCAGATGACATCAATAGAGGTGTGGATCGAAAACCCAAAGAAGTAGATTTTGAAGCCAAAGCTAATGCTCAAGGTGCAGGTGACCAAGGAATGATGTTTGGATATGCTACCAACGAAACGGATAATTATATGCCTTTAGCATTGGATTTATCTCATAAATTATTAGAAGAATTAGCGGCATTAAGAAGAGAAAATAATGAAATCAAATATTTGAGACCGGATGCAAAAAGTCAGGTTACTATTGAATATTCTGATGACCACAAACCTTCAAGAATTGATACGATTGTAATCTCTACACAACACGACGATTTTGATGAAGAAGGCAGAATGCTTGCTAAAATCAAAAGTGATTTAATTTCTATTTTGATTCCAAGAGTAAAAAATCAATTGAAGCCAGAAATTCAAGCCTTATTCAATGACCAAATCACGTATCATATTAATCCTACTGGAAAATTTGTAATTGGTGGCCCTCATGGCGATACAGGTTTGACAGGAAGAAAAATCATCGTAGACACTTATGGAGGTAAAGGCGCTCATGGTGGTGGTGCATTTAGCGGAAAAGATCCAAGTAAAGTGGATAGAAGTGCAGCATACGCTACAAGACATATCGCAAAAAACATGGTTGCAGCTGGGCTTTGTGATGAAGTATTGGTTCAAATTTCATATGCTATTGGAGTAGCTAAACCTTGTGGATTGTATATCAATACCTATGGTACTTCAAAAGTAAATAAAAATGATGGCGAAATTGCTCGTATCATTGAGACTATATTTGATATGCGTCCTTATGCTATCGAAGATAGACTGAATTTAAGAACGCCTATGTATTTAGAAACAGCAGCATATGGACACATGGGAAGAGTTAACCAAAAGATAACAAAAACATTCAATAAAGATAAGTCAAATGAAAAAACCATAGAAGTAGAATTATTTACATGGGAAAGACTAGACTTTGTAGATGAAATTAAAGTAGCATTTGGGATATAATTCAAATCTAGGTATTCAAAATATAAAAAAGAGATTGTTGAAACAATCTCTTTTTTTATGCTTTTAAATTAGATATGATTTCTAATAATTTCGATACTGATATATCTTCAAGCGTCACCGTTGCTTTTGAATAGAGTGTTTCGCGTTCGCTTAATTTTGATTTAACAAATTCTAAAAGCTGTGTATCATCCAAACTTTTAATTAAAGGTCTTTTATTTTTTTGTTTTTTGAGTCGTTGGAATAAAACTTCTATCGATTGCTTTAAAAAAATAGTATGTCCCCTCTCTTGCATCCATTCCCAATTAGATTCATAAAAAGGTGTGCCCCCGCCACAACTAACAATTATCTTATTCTGATTTTCAGAAACTTTTCGAAGACATTCCGCTTCTATTCTCCTAAATTCTTGCTCACCAAAACGAGCAAAAATATCAGATATAAACATCATACTTTCTGTTTCGATATAAGTATCTAGATCTACAAATGTATAATTGAGTTTTTTGGATATTTTATTGCCAAAGTAGCTTTTGCCACTTCCCATAAATCCGATAAGAAAAAAAATATTATTTTTTGGCATGATTAGTTTTTCAAGAGAAACTCCATCACATCAATATTATCAGCGTAGTCTGTCAATAAAGGCATTTGTGTTTTCCCAAAAGGGATATCATTTCGAGATACAACGCATTGTATTTCAGATTTTAACGTATCAATTTCAGCATATACGTCTTCAATTTTTTCAAAATATTGATAAAAAACATTGGAAATAGGCGAATGTAAACTTTTATCTTCTTTCAAAATCAGAAAATTATTGCTTAAATGTATTTCTTTGTTCATCAAAAGCAATGTTCGCTGATAATCATAATTATTCATATACTTTTGTTGATTGAACAAAAAGCTATATCGTTCCGATTGTTCAAAAAGTCTATTGGTATTAAATCCATTTTCAATATACAATTTGGAAATATTTCTACATCCTAATCCAAAAAACAAAAATACATCCTCTAACAAACCATCCAATTCTGCATCTGTAATATCTTTAGGAACAATGGCTACAGATGTTCTATTTTTTCTGAGAATATGTTTGTATTTACTAAAATAATATTCAAAATATTGATGCGAATTATTGCTTCCTGTTGCTATTATTTTATCTATATCTTTGATTAATTCTGAAAAAATAATTCTATTTTTAAAATCCACATCAATTTCAAACCACTTATTCAATACAATTTTTGTAAGAAATTCATCTTTTGATGAAATTTTCAGTTTGATAGTATGAGGTGTCATATAAGCACACAACAAATCCTGAAATCCTACAAGAGGAATATTTCCAGCCAAGATGAGCCCAATAGTTTGAGGCGCCCCATACGTAGGATATTTTTCTATCCAGGTAGCTAGTTTTTGAGGATGAAGATATTGTTCGCAAATATTTGTCAATGCTCGCTGCACAAACTGAGGCAAAAACCAATTATTTCGTGCATACACTTCATTTAAAAATTCATTATCTTGCGATAAAAACATCAATTCTGAACTTAATTTATCTAAATTTGAAATTTTTAAAGATAGTGGACTTTCATTCACAAAAGTGGATTTAAAAAATTTAAAAACTACGCTATGTTTTTCTTTGGATAATTAAACAATATCGAAGTTAAGATTGGAATAAAAAATATAGATACCGTAAGAATAGAAATACCCATATCCGTTGTATGGCTTGACAAAAATTTGCTAAAACTTGATTCGGGATAAAAATGTTCAAATATAGATAACAATAATTTCAAACCTAATATACCTATCACTAAAAATGCAGCTCTTTCTAAAAATGGATATTTTTCCATTAAATTTACAAACCATTGTGCTATAAAACGCATGGCCAAAATACCAATAAAAACGCCTAAACAAACCAAAATTATATTTTTTGAAAATGCCACAGCCGCAAATACATTATCAATGGAAAAAGCCATATCCATAATCTCAACTAAAACTACAGTAGCCCAAAAATTACCAATAAGACCTACCGTATTTTTATAAAACCAATTTGAATTTTTATCAACTATATCATCTTCTTTCGTTGTAGTTTGTTTACCTTTCCACCAATCAAATACCAAATACAGCAGATAAAGCCCCCCCAATGGTTTGAGCCACCATATTTCAATAAGAACCGAAGCAAACAACATAGCCAGTCCTCTGAAAAAATAAGCGCCCCAAATTCCATATTTCAAAGCTTTTTCACGCGCTTCATCTTTCAAATCCATAACCATAGTAGCCAATACCGCAGCATTGTCTACTGATAATAAACTTTCGATAATTATAAGATTTCCTATTACAAAAAGGGAGTGTGCAGGATTATTTATAATTTCCTGGAAAAGCTCTTGCATACTTCAGCTATTATTCTTCTGAAGTAATGATAGCGTTGGCGTAGATTCTATTCATACGCGCAATATTAGAAAGGGAAATTCCCTTTGGACATTCTGCTTCACATGCTCCTGTATTGGTACAGTTTCCAAATCCTTCTTTATCCATTTGAGCTACCATTTTTTGAGCTCTATCGTAGCTTTCTACTTTTCCTTGTGGCAATAAATCCAATTGTGAAATTTTTGCTGATGTAAACAACATTGCCGAAGCATTTTTACATGCCGCTACACAAGCACCACAGCCAATACACGTAGCCGCTTCAAATGCTTTATCTGCATCAGCTTTTGGGATAGGAATAGCGTTAGCATCTATTGTATTTCCGCTAGTATTTACATTCACATATCCACCTGCTTGGATAATTCTATCAAAAGCACTTCTATCTACAACCAAATCTTTGATTACAGGAAATGCCTTAGCTCTCCATGGCTCAATATAAATAGTATCTCCATCTTTAAATTTTCTCATGTGCAATTGACATGTAGTCACTCTATCATCGGGTCCATGAGGACGGCCATTGATGAACAAACTACACATTCCACATATACCTTCTCTACAGTCATGATCAAAAGCTACTGGCTCTTCATTCTTAGACACAAGACTTTCGTTTAATACATCCATCATTTCTAAGAAAGACATATCAGGCTCTATTCCTGAGATTGAGTAGTCAACCATTTTTCCTTGCGAATTTCTATTGGATTGACGCCAAATTTTTAATGTTAAGTTCATATTTGGATAGAATTAAAAATAGATTTTTTAATAAGTCACAAAATTAAAATTTTAATTTTATTTCGCAATAGAAAAAATACATTTTAATTATAAAGTTAAAATATATTATTTTATGAAATCTATTGGAATGTTGAATTATTATTTTTTAAATAAAATTGAATAGATTTCAATTAGATATTTCTAAACACATTTTGAAGATGCGCGCTTTCTTCTTTTATTTTTTCCAAAAATAATTTTTGAATTTCCAAATGCTTAAAAGCTATATCATTATGAGTATTTTGCTCCATTTCATTTTTACAA
>JBIPMU010000126.1:0-4702 GCA_044377205.1 Chitinophagales bacterium
GCAAGATGCTTATTTTCAAGTAAAAAAATCTACTATTTTTACAAAACATCATTCATATGTAAACTTGACCGATAAAAGTTATAACACAAATTTTGAACTAGATAATGCCAATTCTTGGGATTTAGTATTTAGTTCCTATGAAAAATGGTCTGGTAGTCAAGTTGTTAAAAAGCCCATCGGTGTATTTATTAATAATGGTGTTTTAAATATTTCATTTTCTGAAATTCCAGGAAGACCTTCTACTTATGATATTCCTAAAATTTATACTCAATCATATGATACTATAGGAGATCCATCTTTATTGACATATGATAAAAGATTTGAAGGGTTTAAATTGGTGAGTAAAAAACAAGATCAAATTTTGACAAAATGGATGGATGCTTCTGATAATTTGATTTCAAATAATAATTTTTTTATAAAAAATAATGCAGGTGCTATTTTTCATGTTTATTTTTCAGGATTAGATAAAGTAAACAATACAGTAGATATAAATATAAAAAGAATTTCAAGCGCTCTTGAAGATGCAGTCAAAAGCGCAAGCTATAAAATTGAGAACAATAGCGATTTGTTAAAAATTTCGACAGATGCTACAGAAGAGAAAAACTTTGTAGTTACTGCATATGATTTAATGGGAAGAACCATCGCTTCTAGCGAAACTAAAAATGGAGAATTGATCTTGGATAAATCTTTATGGAATACATCTGTTGTAATTTTACAAGTGAAAAATGATCAGAGTATAATTAATTATAAAATTGCTAGCTTGAACTAATTTTTCATATGTACTTAAAAAGATTTTTCTTGGTATTAAATCTTCTATTTAATATTAATTTAATAAGCCAAAATATATCACAATTTAATATTTTTTACAACGACACAAAAGATCCCGTTTTTGGAGCCAAGGTTTTGTTCTATAAAGGAGTCAAGATTGTAAATAATACGCTTAGCGATGAAAATGGAAAAGTTGAATTTAATCGTGATTTAGATTTTGAGTATTTAGAGATCAAAAAATCGGGATATCAAATAATCTCTTTCTCCAAAGGAACAAATATAAGTACTATATATTTGAAGCCAAGAGCCAATGAAATAGACGAAGTTGTCATCACAGGCCAAATTATTCCTGGAAATAAATATCAATCTCCTTTTAAATTAAAATTTTATTCAAAAGAGGAAATTGAAAGTAAGAATTCTGTAAATTTGGCAGATTTTTTACAAACAGAAAATAATTTTCAAATAACGCAAGATGCCGTTTTGGGAACAAAAGTTTCTTTAAACGGTATGAATGGGCAAGATCTGAAGATATTGATTGATGGAATTCCTGTTGCAGGAAGGCTTAATGGTACTGTTGATTTTTCCCAGATTTTACTCAATAATATTGAACGCATTGAGGTGGTAGATGGTCCTTTATCTGTTATATATGGAACCAATTCTTCTGGAGGTGTTATAAATTTAATTTCAAAAAGTAAAGTAAAAGAAGATATAGCACTCAATGCTAATTTTTTTGCTGAGAGCGTGGGACAGATTAATTTTAATGGTTCAATTTCGACAAATAAAAAGGGTAATCAAATTCGTCTTGAATTTGGACGAAATGTATTTTTGGGCTGGGATCAATTTGCAGATTCTTTAAAAAAAACTATCAAGCCGATATGGCGCGATGAAGATTGGAATCCAAAAGAACAGTATTTTGCTAATTTCTCTTTTTATAGAGCCTTGAACAAAAAATCAAAATTACATCTCAAATTTAATGGGTTTTGGGAAGATATACTCAATAAGCAAGACCCCGCTTCGGCATACTCCGAAAATGTAATTGACGATCAATATAAAACCTCTCGAATCAATATTGGAGGTACATTTGATTATAAAATTAATAATGAATTTGAATTGTTACAAAGTGCAAATTTTACTACATTTATACGAACTACCTCTTATTATTCCCAAAATTTAACCACAGCAAATAGATCGCTTTTGAATCAAGTGGATGAAAATTTTTATAATTTTTTCTACAGAGCTATATTGCGTCAGGATGCTTTTAAAACCAAGGTAAAGGTTTTGTATGGTATGGACCTGAACGTAGATATGCTTCAAGCTCAAAAAATCTTAAACCAAACTAAAGCCTTATACGAAGTAGGGTTTTTTTCAATGGTTAATCTTCAGCTTAACGAACAATTGTTTTTCCAGCCAGGTCTTCGATTTGCAAATAATTCTTTATTTCCTAGTACATTGGCTCCTACATTCAATCTTAGATATGACTTTTCTCAAAAAGCAAGCGTAAGACTCTCATATTCACATGGATATCGAAATCCTGAAATTAAAGAATTATTCTTTAATTTTGTAGATAATAATCATAATATTCAAGGAAATCAAAATTTACAAACAGAAGAAAATGACAATGTCCAGTTGGGATTTGATATTAAATCAAATAAGGAAGAAGATAAGCCGCATTCATATTCTACCTCTTTTACCTTATCATTGATATCAAAAAGTAATGCCATAGAAATAGTACCTGTAAATGTATCTAAAAATGAATTTCAATACCAGAATATAGGTAAATACAATTCAATGGTATTTTCACTTGACAATAGGATGAAAATCAATAATATCATGTTTGGTTTGGGGGGTAATATATCCGGATTTTCAAGATTTTATAACAACACCGCCAATCAGATAAGTCAATTCCTATTTAATGGTTCAATCAATTTGAACTGTACGTATACTTATAAACCATGGAGTACAAAATTTACCTTCTTATCAAAATTTTATACCACCAATACTATTTCTGTTTTGAATATTACAAATAATCGTGTAGAAACTTCCGAATTCCCAAGTTATATAATGACCGATTTCAATGCATCTCGTAACTTTTTTGATAAAAAATTATCTGTAACCGTAGGTGTTAAAAATATTCTCAATGTCAAAAATTTAAGTGTATTGGGATACAATGGAAACTTTCATAGTGCTGCTGGATCTAATGAAGTCAATTTCTTATGGGGCCGCTCAATTTTTACTACAATTAACTTAAATCTAAGCAAATGAAATTGAAGTATAATATTCTAATTTTTTTTATTTTATCATTGAATTCTTGTATCAAAGTTATCGATGGACCTATTGATATTCAAAAACCTAATTTTACTGCTATTGAAATTCCCTTGACAAAAGATTATAGTCAAAAAGTATATTACAGCTTATCTACTAAGTCTATAGTAAAAACAACAAATACATATAGCTGGGATATAGCATTTACAAGCGATTTGACAAGAAAAGGAAAAGTTCTTTTAAATTATGCATACGGTGAAACCGGTGGAAAAGGGATGAATACATTAAATACGGATTTTGATTCTATTTATACAGCAAGTAGTATAGAAGCAAATGCGCTTAAATTTAAATATGCTAATTTTTATGATATAAATTCTAATTTATTTGATAATTCACTCTCTTATATTAATAATGAACTTACTTCCAATCAAAATGTGTTTATTCTTGTATTAGAGCCAGGTAGAGTGATAAAAGTACAAATTCTTCAATATACAAAAACAAATGTAGTTTTTAGACATGGAAAAATTGATAACACAGATACGGTTACAGTTTCTATGCCTCTAAATCCCAATAATAATTATAATTATTATTCTTTTAAAAATAAAAATATAGTGTCTGTAGAACCTTCAAGTAATACTTCTTGGGATATTGAGTTTACAAAATATACTACACTATTGACCGAATTTAATAGCACTAGATATTATGCAGTTACAGGCGCTATCTTAAATCCGTCAAAATCACTTCAGTATACAATGATTAATAATATAAATATTGACAATGTCGATATTGCAAAAGCTTCAATACAATCTTATAAATTGGATTTATTGGGAATAGGATATAGTTGGAAGAAATTTAGCAGTCCGTCAAGCGATGGCTTTTATACAATAGAGCCAAGAACCTATATTATCAAAGAGGGCCCAGCATTCTATTCGATTCAGTTTACTGAATTTTCAAAATTGATTGGAACGACCATGGAGAAAGGTTATCCTCAATTTTTGCAAAATAATTTATAGTACAAAAACTTAAAAACAATGTTAAATCATAAGTATTTTCATATTGAAATACAAACAAGAAGCATTGATAAATAAATTATCCTTATTTTTGCATTTTTAATATAAAAAAAATATTGTGGCGTTAAATAAAGACTTCAAAGTAGCAATCTTAGCTATTGTTTCAATCATATTTATGGTATTGGCATATCAATTTATGCGAGGTACGTTGATGCATAATGCAGAGCCAATCTACTCTTCATATTTTACAAATGTAACAAGCCTTAAAAAATCAGATAAGGTTTTTTTGAATGGAGTACAGGTGGGTGTAATAAAAAATATTGATTTTGCCGATATCAAAGACCCCAATAAGATAAAAGTAGATTTTTCTATAAATCCCAATTTACAAATTCCAAAGAATTCGGTCATTGAAATAATAAGTTATAGTTTGATGGGAAATAAAGGATTGAAAATCAATATGGGCACTGGAGAATTTGCCAAAGCTGGCGATTTATTTAACGGAATGAATGAAAAAGGGATGTTTGAGGGAATTACAGAAAATGTAGGCCCCCTTGCCGATCAGTCTACTATAATGATGCAAAATGTAAATACTTTGTTTGATAGAAAACAACGTGAAAATTTGTATGTTACTATTGGCGAATTAAACAAAACTCTTACGGCAT
>JBIPMU010000127.1:0-4692 GCA_044377205.1 Chitinophagales bacterium
CGGGAGGGAAAGATAGTATTTTAGTGACTCAATTGGCAAAAAAAGCATTTTATCCAGCTAAAATTCCATTTCCGTTGGTCCATATAGATACTGGGCACAATTTCCCCGAAACTATAACGTATCGAGATAATCTAGTGGTAGAATTAGGCGTAAAATTGATAGTGGGAAGTGTTCAAGAAATGATAGACAAAGGGATGGCAGTAGAAGAAAAAGGTGCCAATGCTTCTCGAAATATTGCGCAAATTCCCGCATTGCTTCATACGATAGAGACACATCAGTTTGATGCACTTATGGGTGGTGCTAGAAGAGATGAGGAAAAAGCGAGAGCCAAAGAGCGTTTTTTCAGCCATCGAGATGAGTTTGGACAGTGGGACCCAAAAAATCAACGTCCCGAATTGTGGAATTTGTTTAATACCAAAAAGAATATGGGAGAGCATTTTAGAGTATTTCCTATTTCCAATTGGACAGAATTGGATGTTTGGCAATATTTTGCTAAAGAAAAAATCCAATTACCATCCTTGTATTTTGCGCACAAACGCCGTGTTTTTGAACGCAATGGGGTTATCCTTTCCGAAAGCCCTTGTTCTATACCTAGAGATAATGAAAAAGTAGAAGAGCGCACCGTTCGTTTTAGAACTATGGGCGATATTACCATTACAGGGGCATATCCATCAGAAGCATCTACTATAGAGCAAGTTATTCAAGAAATAGCGGCTAGCATGAGCACAGAACGTGGTACCCGCGCCGATGATAAACGTAGCGATACCGCTATGGAAGATCGAAAAAAAGAGGGCTATTTTTAATTCTTTAAAAATATAACATATATAAAAAAGGAGATCTTAATATTTAAGATCTCCTTTTTTATACAGAAACTATTAGGTTTTTATTTATTCAATTTACTATGTTTTTTGCCATAGAAGAAGTAAATAGCAACACCTAATACCATCCAAATAACTAATCGAACCCAACTTTCAATTGGAAGAGCCGACATTAAATATACGCAAACTAAAATCCCAGCTATTGGGACAAAAGGCATAAGGGGAGTTTTAAACGCTCTTGGAACCTCTGGCATTTTTTTACGCATTATTAAAACGCCTAAACAAACCAAAGAAAATGCTAATAAAGTACCAATACTCACCATGTGTCCCAAATCTGAAACAGGAACAAATCCTGCAAAAAGGCTCACGAAAATCATAAAGAATATATTCGTTTTCCATGGTGTACGCATTGTACTATGCACATCAGAAAACATTTTTGGAAGTAGTCCATCTTTGCTCATAGAATAAAACACCCTACTTTGTCCCATTAACATTACCAATATAACCGATGTATATCCCGCTAAAATAGCTATAATTAAACCATTTTGAAGAAATCCATATCCTGTTTTTGCAAATGCCGTAGCGGCAGGTTTTGCATCATTTGCAAAATCTTTGTAATTAACTAATCCTGTCATTACATGAGAGAAAAGAACATATAAAATAGTACAAATAATCAAAGAACCTAAAATTCCAATTGGCATTCCTTTTTGCGGATTTTTAGATTCTTGTGCGGCTGTGGATACTGCATCAAATCCTATAAATGCAAAGAAAACTGTAGCAGCACCTGCTACAACTCCAGACCATCCAAATTGTCCTTTTACCCCAGTGTTTTCTGGTATGTAAGGTACGTAATTTGCAGAGTCAATATAGTTCCAGCCTAAAGCGATGAATAATAATACAACCATTACTTTCACTACAACTAATATGTTGTTCATAGTAGCAGATTCTTTAGTTCCTCTTATAAGTAATAATGATAACAATGAAACAATAAAAATAGCAGGTAAATTAATAATACCACCCTCGATGATTGTTCCATCACCTAATTTTAGTGTTTCCCATGGTGAACAAATCAAACTATGAGGCAAATGAATTCCAAATTTATTTAAAAGTTCTAGAAAATATCTAGACCAGCTCACACCAACAGTAGCAGCTCCTAATGCATATTCTAATACAAGGTCCCATCCAATAATCCAAGCCATAAATTCACCCATTGTAGCATAGCTATATGTGTATGCGCTTCCAGCTACAGGAATCATAGATGCAAATTCAGCATAACATAAGCCCGCAAAAGCACAAGCTACAGCTGCTAGAATAAAGGATAATGTAACTGCAGGACCTGCATGTTCAGCGGCAGCTATACCGGTTAATGAAAATAATCCTGCTCCAATAATAGCCCCAATACCAAGCATGATCAATGAAGTAGAAGTAAGACTTCTTCTCAAAGTGCCCTGTCCTTCGGCCTGAGCTTCATTTACTAGACTATCAATTGATTTTTTTCTGAATATAAAGGAATACATAATCTATGATTTAATTTTAAATGCAATATTATCCTAAAAATATTAATTTTGCAGAATTATTTAAAAATAAAATGAAAAATAGCACTTCAAATCATCACAAACTTAGCATTGCAGGTTTAATAGTATCTTTGGGAATTATATATGGAGATATTGGTACTTCTCCATTATATGTAATGAGTGCTATTATAGGTAAGCAAATGATTACCAAAGAGTTGATATATGGTGGATTGTCAGCTGTTTTTTGGACAATAACACTGCTTACGACTATCAAGTATGTAATGATTACCCTTCAAGCAGATAACAATGGTGAAGGAGGAATTTTTTCATTATTTGCACTTATAAAAAGAAAAAGAAAGAAGAAATATTTTATTTGGATAGCCATTCTTGGTGGTTCCATGCTTCTTGCGGATGGTATTATTACGCCGCCCATTTCTATTTCATCTGCAATAGAAGGACTTATTGTTGTTTATCCCGAAATTCAAACGATTCCTATTGTTATAGCTATAATAGTATTAATATTTTTAATGCAACAATTAGGGACGTCAACTGTGGGAAAAAGTTTCGGACCTATCATGATGATTTGGTTTGGGATGTTAGCTGGCTGGGGTATTTATTATATTCTTAAAAATCCAGCGATATTGGTAGCACTATCTCCGCATTATGCTATTAAAATGTTGTTCAATCCTACAGGTTTTTGGCTTTTGGGTGCTATTTTTCTCTGTACTACGGGAGCTGAAGCGTTGTATTCAGATTTAGGGCATGTGGGCAGAGAAAATATACGTATTAGTTGGATTTTTGTAAAAACCGCTTTAATTCTCAATTATTTTGGACAAGGAGTATGGCTTCTTCAGCATGAAGGACAATATTTGAATGGTCAAAATCCATTTTTTGCTATGATGCCAAAGGAATTTTTGTTGGTGGGAATTGGTATTGCTACGTTAGCGGCTATTATTGCTTCTCAGGCATTGATTAGTGGAAGTTTTTCACTAATTAGTGAGGCAGTTCGTCTTAATATTTTCCCTAAAATTGAGATAAAATATCCTGCAGTTACATTGGGACAAATATATATTCCTATTATCAATAATTTCTTATTGATTGGTTGTATTGCGGTAGTTCTATTCTTCAAAAAAGCGGCGGCCATGGAAGCTGCTTATGGACTAGCAATTACAGTTACTATGTTGATGACTACATTGCTATTGAGGGAATATTTAATTACCAAACGTCGTGCTCCTTTATTTATTTGGGTGTTATTTTTGACTTATGTAGTTATTGAAGGTGCCTTCTTTGTGGCAAATCTTATCAAATTTACACATGGAGGATATTTTACATTGATTGTATCAAGTTTGTTTGTTCTTGTCATGTTTAGTAGATGGCGAACGGTAAAAATTAAAGAAGCCTTGAGAGAATATGTACCTATCAAAGATTATATTGATCAATTGATGGCTTTGAGCAAAGACCAATCATTACCTAAATTTGCTACCAATTTAGTTTTTTTATCAACCTCGCCGAAAGAGACTGAAATAGAATATAAAATTATATATTCTATTCTTCAAAAACAACCTAAAAGAGCTGATAATTATTGGTTTGTTCACGTTCATGTAACTAAGAGTCCATATACTTGCGAGTACAAAGTAGATACTATAGCCAAAGATGATGTATATAGAATTACATTTTATTTAGGATTCAAAGTAGAGGAAAAAATTAGTCAATTTCTAAGAGTTGTAATCGAAGATATGGTAAAAAAAGGAGAAGTAAATATAAATAGCCGCTATCATTCGTTGAAAGAAAATAATATTGCGGGAGATTTTCGATTTGTGATATTGGAAGAGGTACTGTCTACTGAAAATCAACTTTCGTTCAAAGATCGATTGGCTATTAAGATTAATTTATGGTTAAAAAATATTACCACTACTCCAGAAAAATGGTTTAATCTTGATACCAATTTAGTAATGGTAGAAAAGGTGCCTTTGATTATTAAAACAGGTAATAAATTTGAACTGATTCGTATTACAGAACGACCAAATTATTTGTAGATATTTTATTGAAAAAAAATAAGTTACTTTCAATAATCCTTCTTAGATTTACACTTTTATATAAATTTTGATTTGTGCAATTTTCAATTTATAATCTAAAGAAAATAGAAGAACTCATAAAAGAAGCGGGCTATCAACTTCGATATGAAAAAGGACAATTTAACTCTGGTTTTTGTATTCTACAAGATAAAAAAGTAGTTGTTATAAATAAATATTTTACACCCGAAGTGCGTTTTTCTAAGTTGATTGACATTATAGCTACCATAGAATTTGATAGAGCTCAAATACAATCTGAACAAGGTCGAAAAACATTGCAAAAGATTG
>JBIPMU010000198.1:0-3445 GCA_044377205.1 Chitinophagales bacterium
ATGACCGATTCTATTTTTTATGATAAAAAAAACGAATTATCTCGAATATACAAAACCTTTGAATATCATGATACTGCTACCAAAGTACATATCTTTGGAGATACTGCAGATTATTATAGCAAAGAAAAACATATATTAGCATATAATAGACCCTTGCTTGTATATGAAACCGACAATAAAAATCCTTTGTTTATCCGTGCTGAAATTCTTGAAAGCAAAGAACTAGAAGGCAAAAAATACTTTTATGGGCATAAAAAAGTGCGTATATACAATAAAGAGTTTCAGGGCGTCTGCGATAGCTTTGATTATAATGCTCAAGACTCGATAATGCGAATGCGCGTAACTCCCATTTCCTGGTTAGTGGACAAAACACAAATTATGCAGCTGACAGGTGAAGTGATTTATATGAAATTAAAAAATAAAAATCTGGAGAAAGTATATGTTAATCAAAATGGATTAATCGTTCAAGAGGAATTCAAAAACTATTACAATCAAATTAGTGCCGATACAATTAATATCTTCATGAAAGAAAAGAAAATGGATTATATGTATGCCATTAAAAATGCAAAAAGCATCTATTTTGCCAAAGAAGAACCCAAAGGATATTTGGGATTAAATAACTCCGAAAGCTATCGTCTTAAAGCCCTTTTTGATGAGGGGAAACTATCTAGAATCATATTCTATCTTCAGCCCAAAGCCACATTTTATCCTACAAAAGATATTAATCTTCAAAATAGTCGCTTGACTAATTTTCAATGGCACATAGAACAAAAACCAAAGGACGATAAGGACTTGTAAGTTAAATACGTAATATTAAATCGTTAATTAACTATACTAAAAATAAAAATATTTGTTTTTGTGAAAAAAAGATTATATTTGCAGTCAAATTTAGAGTAGAAATTGATAAGAAGGGAAGCTTAAGCTTCCCTATTTTTATATAAATGGGGTATATGGATTTAAGTGAAAAAATAAAATTGAAGTTGAGAAAATGGTCCGAAGACTATTGCCGTCAGAATGATTTGTTTCTTGTGGACGTTACTGTTATTGGACTAAAATTTAATGTATACGCGGATTCTATGACCAATATTACCATACAAGAATGTGCCAAGCTTAATCGTTTCTTGCAAGGTAAGTTAGATGAAGACTCTGAAGTGCCTGAGATATATACTTTAGATGTATCATCACCCGGTATGTCCAATTCATTGAAATTGCCTATTCAATACATGAAAAGAATGGACAAAAATTTGAAAATTACCAAAATAGATGGGATAGATATTGAAGGAAAAATTGTGCATGTAGATGATGAAGGAGTAGCGGTAGAAGTTACGATTCCTATGAATAAAAAATTAAAACAACCCGAAAGGATAGAAACATATTCACTAAAATATAACGAAATAAAAAAAGCATTAATACCTATAAAATTTAACAAAAAATGAGTAATATAGATTTGATTGACTCGTTCTCCGAGTTTAAAGAACAAAAAGGAATTGATAAAGTAAAAATGATGCGTCTTCTAGAAGATGTATTCCGAACTTCATTAAAGAAAAAGTATGGAAATACAGATAATTTTAGCATCGTAATCAATACAGATAAAGGTCAAGTAGAGATTTATCAAAGTAGAGAAATTGTAGAAGACGATCAAGTAGAGGATTCTGTAAAACAAGTTGGAATTAGCGATGCCTTGAAATTAGACGAAAGTTTTGAGATAGGTGAAGAAACCTATGAACAAATTGAAATACACGAATTATCTCGAAGAGCTATCATGGCTGCAAAACAAACATTGCATTCTAGAGTAACAGAACTTGAAAAAGACGAAGTTTACAAAAATTATAAAGATAGAGTTGGGGAAATTGTTACTGGAGAGGTATATCAAGTATGGAGAAATGAGGTTTTAATCCTAGATAGCGATGGCAATGAACTTATTTTGCCAAAAGGTGAGCAAATCAAATTTGATTACTACAAAAAAGGAGATGCTATCAAAGCCGTAATCAAAGAAGTAGAGTTGAGAAACAATCTTCCTAGAATTATTTTAAGTAGAATTGATCCTTCATTCTTGGAAGCTATGCTATCATTGGAAGTTCCAGAAATTATAGATGGTCTTATAGCCATAAAAAAAGTAGTCCGTGAACCAGGCGAAAAAGCAAAAGTAGCGGTAGAAAGTTATGATGATAGAATTGATCCTATTGGAGCATGTGTAGGGGTGAAAGGTTCAAGAATTCATGGCATTGTAAAAGAATTACAGAATGAAAATATAGATGTAGTTAATTTTACAAATAATTTTGCATTATATATTCAGCGTGCTATGGCGCCAGCCGTTATTAATTCTATTGAAATAGATGAAAAAAATAAGCGTGTAAAAGTATGGTTGGAACCAGATCAAGTTTCTTTGGCTATTGGAAAAAATGGTGTAAATATTAAATTGGCTAGTAAATTGATTAACTACAAAATTGATGTATACAGAGATATTGATAATGATGAAGAAGATATCGATTTAGATGAATTCAATGATGAAATCGATCAGTGGATAATTGATGAAATCAAAAAAATAGGATGTGATACTGCTAAAAGTGTATTGAGTTTGAGTATTGAAGAATTAGCAAAAAGAGCTGACTTAGAAGAAGAAACGGTAAGAGATGTAATGCATATATTAAAAAATGAATTTGAAAAATAAAATCTTTATTTTTCATTCAAATAATAACAATTTTAAAAAAATCAATGGCCGAACAAAAACCAACAAGATTAGCCAAAGCGGCAACATACTTCAACGTAGGTAGAGAGGAAATTTTGGAATTTTTAATTTCAAAAGGATTTTCTATTGATAATAATCCTAATGCTAAAATTGAGGATAACATGTTTGCTGCTCTTGCCGAAAAATATCAGGTAGAGCACAATCAGCGTGAAGAATCTAATTTATTAGGCAAGAAAGAAGCGGTATTGAATGCTTCCGAAGTTATTGAAGTACAAGATATAGCAAAAACTGAGCCGACTGAAGAAGCGAAAGAAAAACCTGCAAAGGTAGAAGAGCCTGAAGCCGACTTGATAGTGGTAGATTCTGAAGAAGATGTCAAACTTGATGCACCAAAAGTTGTATTGACTGGACCTAAAGTATTGGGGAAGATGAATTTAGAGGATTTAGAGCCCAGAAAGAAATCTAAATCCAAAAAAGAGGAAACTGCTCCCGAAGTATCTTCAAAAAAGAAAGAAAAATTTGATAAAGAAGCTGAATTAGCGGATGAGGAATCAGTAATAGAAATTCCTGATGCTAAAGAAGAGCAAGTTTCTCAAGAAGAAGAAATTACGGCTACAAAAATTGAAGCCTTGGGCGAAGATACTGTAGAGCATATTACCACAAGATTCCAAAAATTGGAAGGTGCAAAAGTATTGGGCACCATAAATTTGGATGAATTTAAGAAAAAAGAAACTCAGAAACCTGCTCCAAAAGTTC
>JBIPMU010000128.1:0-4672 GCA_044377205.1 Chitinophagales bacterium
TTCATTTATTGGAATGTCGATGATTTGTCTATTTGCTTTTGCACAGGATGTAAAAGTAAGTGGTACGGTTTCCGACGCTTCAGGAAATCCATTGCCAGGTGCAGTGGTCATTGAAAAAGGAACAAACAATGCTGTGAAAACAGATGGAAATGGTTCCTATACTATTACGATTCCAGCAAAAAGAGTTCCAACCTCAGTTATGGTTCGTTCTACTGGCGCTGGTTCTGCTGATGTATCAGTAGATGGTACTTCTACGGAAGTTATCTTTAGCCCTTCATTGGGAGCACAAAAACAAAACTTAAATGAAGTAGTAGTTTCTGCTTCAAAAAAATCTGAAAAAGTATTGAATGCACCTGCATCAGTAAGTATTCTTTCTGAAGCAAGAATTCAACAAAATACTTCATTATCTGTAGTAGATAACTTGAGAAAAGTAGCTGCTGTAGATATTATGCCTACTGGTCTTGTATCTAATAACGTAAACGTTAGAGGATTCAACGGTATATTCTCAGGCTCATTGATGTATTTGGTAGATAATAGAATTGCATCTGTACCTTCTTTGAAAGTAAATGCATTTCAATTAGTACCTACTACAAATGCTGATATCAGAAGCATGGAAGTTGTAAGAGGTCCTGCATCTGCATTGTATGGTCCTAATGCTGCAAACGGAGTATTAGCTATCTATACAAAATCACCTTTAGATATGGAAAATAGAATGGAAGTTACTTTAGGTTTAACAACGGGTATGAGAGCAGGAGATGAGGATAATGCTAAATTTAATTTTAAAGCAGATAATTCTGTAGAGAATTTAGGAATTTTAAGCCCAGAAGTAAGAATTGCAGGTAAAATATCTAATACATTAGGATTCAAAGTTTCTGGTAATTATTTAAGTGCTACTGATTTTGCTTTTTTTGATTCAAGAGAGCCAAATGGCAAAACCGTTCGTTTTGGAAATCAAGCTGGAGGAAATGCATGGGCATCAGATGGTTCGTCCCCATCTGTATTTAATAGAGATTTTGGTATTAAAAAAATCTCTGGTGATGCTCGTATAGATTGGAGACCAACTGATCAAACAGAGATTGTTTTTTCTGGAGGTTATTCAAATAATACAAATATGGAGTTGACTGGTTTAGGAGCTGCTCAAGCAAGAGATTGGACATCTACATATTTCCAAACACGTGCTAAATTTGGTAAATTATTTATGCAATATTTTATCAATGAAACAAATTCAGGGAATACATTTTTGATTCCACAAAGTGAAACACAAACTACTTTTACTTATCTAAAGGATAATTCAAGTATGCAATCTATTCAAATTCAGCATTCATCTGATTTTATGAATAAAAAATTGAGTTTTACATATGGAGCCGATGCCTTTATGACGCGTCCAAAAGGTAATGTATATGGAAGATTTGATGGTGGAAGAGCTAATGTAAACCAATATGGATTATATGGACAAGGTGAGTACAAAATTAATAAACAATTCACATTATTAGGTGCGTTAAGAGCAGATTATCAAGATGTAATTGATGAGTGGATGTTTTCTCCAAGAGGTGCTGTAGTATACAAACCAAAAGAAAATCATACATTCCGTGCTACATATAATAGAGCCTTTACTTCTCCAAGTACATTGAACTTTTTCTTAGATATCAATAATGCTGCATTCCCTAGAAATTCGATAAGAGCACTTGGAAATACAGATGGTTTTAATTATAATTTTGTAAACGGATCCCCAGTTGTAAATACACTTTCTGGTCAAGCTATTCCATTTGATGTAATGAATGCAAATGCTGCTGCTATTGCGCCTTCATACATGGCTGCTTTAAGACAAGTAATGACTGCTAATTTGATGCAACAAGGTTTACCTGCTGCAAGTGCTGCTTCTACAGTAGCTACAATCACTAATGGATTAACTCCAACTTCTTTTTCTTTGTTTGATGTTGCAAATTTAACTGCAGTTGATGCTAAAGTGGTTTCAAATAAAGAAGCAGTAAGAAGTACCGTTACTCAAACTGCAGAAATTGGTTACAAAGGATTTTTGATGGATAAGTTATCAGTAGGAGTAGATTTATACTATTCAAGAATTGAAAACTTTGTAAGCCCATTGACCTCTGCTTCTTATGGAGTAGTTATCAACCCTAACTTTTTTACAGGTGCGGGTGGGTTAAGAATTGGACAAAACCTTGGCGCATTAATGGCTGCTGATCCAGTTAGAGGTGCTCAATTGATAGGTCTTTTATCAGGTGGAACAAACAAAATGCAAGATGCTGTAGTAGGTGCTGCTACTTTGATGTCAAGATCAGGTATTGCATTACCAGCAGGTATGGTTTCTCCTACCAATAATCCATTGGCTGGAGGAGATTATATTTTGACTTATTTGAACTTAGGTACAGTTGATGTAGCGGGTGCAGATTTGACAATGAACTATCAAGCTTCTTCTGTTTTGAATTTTGATTTTGCATATTCTCATGTAAATAAAGATAGAATTGAATTATTAGGTGCTACTGGTGGTTATGTAGCTTTGAATGCTCCTAAGCATAAAACGGCTTTAGGTGTAGAATACAAATTGCCATTTGATAAAAAAGGACTTTCTGTAAGAGGAGGATGGAGATGGATGGATGCATTCCCTGCAAATTCTGCTGTATATACTGGAATGGTTAATGCTGCTAATATCGTTGATTTAGGATTAACTTGGAGACCATCTTCAAGTCCTAATACTATTTTATCGTTGAACGCAAATAACCTATTGGATCATAGACATATGTTCTTCCCAGGTACACCTGCATTAGGAAGAGTTGTATTGTTCAAAATCCAACATACTTTTGGCGTAAAATAATCTTATAAAATTTTAATCGCTATAATGAGATGGCGTTCAACTTTGTTGGACGCCATTTTTTTTGTTTTAGAAAATAAAAAGTAAATTTGCCTCATAAAAATAATTAATCGTGAATAGAAGAAGTTTTATTGATAAAAGTATTAAAGGAATAGCTCTAGGAGCTACATTTGGACAGTTTTCATTTTCGGAAGAAAGATTAAATGGAGAATATGAGAAATTGGTAATACTTCATACAAATGATACCCACAGTCGATTAGATCCATTTGATAGTGGTGATTATAAAGGATTGGGAGGTGTAGCCGCAAGGAAAACCATTATAGATGAAATTAGAAAAGAAGAAAAAAATGTTTTGCTTGTAGATGCAGGTGATATTTTTCAAGGCACGCCTTATTTTAATATGTTTTTAGGAGAATTGGAAATGAAAGCCATGAGTATGCTGGGATATGAGGCGGCTACCATGGGAAATCATGATTTTGATGCGGGATTGGATAATTTTAATAAACAAATGCTACATGCTAATTTCCCTTTTATCGTAAGCAATTATAATTTTTCGGATACTATATTGCATAATAAAATAGCGCCTTATAAAATTATCAAAAAAGGAAAGATTAAAATTGGCATTTTTGGACTTGGAATAGAGTTAGATGGACTAGTTCATAAAGATTTGTATTTGAATACCCAATATATAGACCCCATTTCTACTGCCAAAAAATGGGCAACATATCTAAAACATGAGGAAAAATGTGATATTGTAATTTTATTGTCTCATTTAGGATACAGTTATAATGGTAAGAAAAAAATTTCAGATATAATTTTGTCTGAAATAGTTGATAATGTAGATGTTGTGATTGGAGGTCACACACACACTTTTTTGAAGAGTCCAGATGTTATAAAAAATAATTTTGGAAATTTTGTCATTGTAAATCAAGTGGGATGGGGCGGTATAAACCTCGGAAGATTAGATGTTTATCTTCAAAAAGACAAGAAAAATAGAATCAAAAATGAGTCATTTTTGTTAAAATGTCAGTAAAAAAAATAAAAATAAATAGAGTTATTAACAAAAAAATGTGCATATTTGTAACCAAGTTAAATAATAAAAATTGTTAAAATAAATTAAATATCAATGCAAGAGAAACATGATAAAGTCTGGGAAAACTGCCTTGAGATTATTAAAAGTAATGTATCAAAGTCGGTTTATGAAACTTGGTTTTTGCCCATAAAGCCTTTATCCTTAAAGGATTCTGTAATTACAATTCAAGTGCCTTCACAATTTTTTTATGAATGGCTTGAAGAAAATTACGTATCTATTATTAAGAAGTCAATTGTAAGAGAGTTGGGAGAGAAAGCAAAATTAGAATATAGCGTGATTGTGGAAAACCATGCTATGAATCCATCTACTATTAATTACCCAAATTTTAAATCTACATCAATAGATGCTACTGAGTCATTTATTCCCCATACGGTGGGAGGATCGGTAAAAAATCCATTTGTAATTCCTGGGATTAAAAAAGTGAGTATCGATTCTCAATTGAATCCTATTTATACATTTGATACATTTGTTGAGGGAGATTGTAATCGTTTGGCTCGAGCAGCAGGATATGCTATTGCTCAAAAACCAGGTGGAACAGCATTTAATCCTTTGGTACTTTTCGGTCGTATAGGATTAGGAAAAACACATCTTCTTCATGCTATTGGAAATTATATCAAACAAATTAACCCTAATAAAACTGTTTTATATGTATCTGCTGATAAATTTTTGAATCAGTATGTAGAATCTACCAGAAATAACACTACAAATGAGTTTATACATTTTTATCAATTAATCGATGTTTTGCTTGT
>JBIPMU010000129.1:0-4652 GCA_044377205.1 Chitinophagales bacterium
CATGAGTGGCGTTGGATTTTCATTTGGACTTGACCGAATTTACGATATTATGCTGAAATTAAGAAAATTCCCCGAAACGTCATCGCAAGAACGCGTATTAATCTTAAATTTGGATGAAGCGGCAATAGAAAAAAATATGGAAATGGCAAAAACGCTTAGAGGAAAGGGGCTCCAGGCTAGCGTATATCCTTATCGTACCAAAATGGACAAGCAATTGAGCTATGCCGATAAGTCAAAAATTGATTTTGCCATAATTATTGGCGACCAAGAATTAGCTCAAAATCAAGTAACTATAAAAAATCTAAAAGAACGATTTCAAGCTACTATAGATTTTTCTCAAATTGAAAATTATTTCAAAAAATAAGGACAGGGATATATGCACTTTTTGGACGAACTCAATAAAATACAATACGATGCGGTAACCGAAATAGATGGCCCTGTAATGATAAATGCAGGTCCAGGTTCAGGCAAAACCAGAGTTCTAACCTATCGAATTGCTTTTATGATGGAGCAAGGTGTACAGCCGTTCAATATTTTGGCGCTAACTTTTACCAATAAAAGTAGTCGTGAAATGCGCGAACGTATCGAAAAAATTGTGGGTACACAAGCACGTAGTTTATTCATGGGTACGTTTCATAGCGTTTTTGCTAGGGTATTGCGAACCAAGGCTGATTTTTTGGGCTACACCAATAATTTCACTATATACGACAGTGATGATGCCAAAAGTCTTTTGAAAGGAATTATCAAAGAATTTCAGCTCAATGATGATATTTACAAGCCAAACGTGATGTATAATCGCATTTCTAGCTTGAAAAATAATTTGATAAATTATAATATCTACGCCAAAACGCCTGAATTAATGTTTGAAGATGAAGAAGCCAACAGGCCTCGATTTGGAGAAGTTTTCAAAGAATATACGCGTCGTTGTTTCAAAAACAATGCCATGGATTTTGATGATTTGCTTATCAAAATGTATGAACTCATAGTCCGCTATCCCGAACAATTATATGAGTTTCAGCACAAATTTCAATATATCCTCATCGATGAGTTTCAAGACACAAATAAGGCACAATATCAAATTGTAAAAAAAATAGCCGATGTATTCCAAAATATCTGTGTAGTGGGCGATGATAGCCAAAGTATTTATGCATTCCGCGGTGCGAGTATCGACAATATTTTGAATTTTAAAAATGACTATCCTGCATTGAAGGTTTTCAAACTAGAACAAAATTATCGCAGCACCAAAACCATTGTAGAAGCGGCCAATAAACTCATCAAACACAATAAAAATCAAATAGAAAAAACAATTTGGACCGAAAATGGCGACGGCGATAAAATCAAAGTACTGCGTGCTTTTTCGGACAATGACGAAGGCAAACAAATTGCAGATGAAATATTTATGCTCAGCAATACAAAGCAGATAAAATATGAAGATATTGCTATTTTGTATCGAACCAATAATCAATCAAGAGCCTTTGAGGAAGCGCTTCGAAGAAGAAATATTCCTTATATAATCTATGGTGGTCTTTCTTTTTACTCTCGAAAAGAAATTAAAGATTTGCTTGCTTATTTAAAGACTACAATCAATCCCAATGAAGAAGAATCGCTCAAACGAATTATCAATTATCCCGTGAGAGGTATTGGCGATACTTCATTGAACAAAATGATGCTTTTTGCACGTCAAGAAAATAAATCCTTATGGGAAATCATTGAAAATATTGACCAATATCAATCCCATTTTCAAGCTCGTGCTATTAAAGCTATCTCGGAATTTGGGTTGATGATCAAATCTTTTCATCTACAGCAAGAAACTATGAATGCGTATGAATTGGCAAAACACGTAGCCAAAACAGCCGGTATGATAGGTGAGCTCTATGCCGATAAGAGCGTTGAAGGCGTGAGCAAATTTGAAAATTTACAAGAATTGCTCAATAGTATCAAAGAGTTTGTAGATAATGACGAAGTGGTTGAAAATCAAATCATGGAAGGGGATAAATCGTTGGGAAGTTTTCTTCAATCCGTAACCTTGCTCACAGACCAAGACAAGAACAAAACTGACGACAATACCGTAAAACTAATGACGATTCACGCTTCTAAAGGGTTGGAATTTGAAGCCGTATTTTTGGTAGGGCTTGAAGAAAAACTTTTCCCTAGCGAACGTTCGAGCTACTCAATGGAAGATTTGGAAGAGGAGCGAAGGCTTTTTTATGTAGCTGTTACCCGTGCCGAAAAATTATTGACCATGTCTTTTGCTACCAGCCGCTACAAATATGGCAAAATAGATATGGCCATGCCTTCCCGTTTTTTGTCCGAAGTACCCAAAGAGATTTTAGATATACAATTTGCGACAGAATCTGAAGCTACACAAGAAGTAAAACCTACCAAATCCTATCAATGGGACAACAAATTGATAGCAACTATCAAATCCAATAATATTTCCCAAAATAAATTGATGGAAGACTTCGTTCCCGATAGCCCCGATAAATTGGTACAAGGACAAGAAGTACTTCACGCATCTTTTGGCAAAGGAAAAATAGAGAAAATAGAAGGCGAAGCGGATAAAAAAGTTGCCACTATAATTTTTGGAGGTCAAGAGAGACGCATTATGCTCAAATTTGCAAAACTTAAAATATTATCCTAACTAATAAAATTAAAAAATGGAACAATCAACAAGAGTAGAAGTTCGAAAAAATGGTCCACTACGTGTATATTCTGAAAAAATAGAAATAGAACACGGCGAACAAACCATCGAAAAAATGGAAGTAGTATCTTTTTGCAGATGCGGAAAATCACAAAAACAACCTTTCTGTGATGGTTCTCACAAGGAGATGGAGCCTTTTGAGTAAGAAATAATTACGCTACCAACAAATCTTCCTCGTTGGTTTCAACGATAAGATTATCGATAATAAAATTCTTGCGGTCTTCGTTATTATCCCCCATATAATAATTGAGCAATTCCTGAATTTTAATACCATCATTGAGGTGAACGGGCATAAGACGAATATCTTTACCTATAAACCATTTGAACTCATCGGGCGATATTTCTCCCAATCCTTTAAATCGAGTGATTTCAGGATTAGTTCCTAATTTTTTAATGGCGTTGATACGTTCTTGGTCGGTATAGCAATAGATCGTTTCTTTCTTATTTCGCACTCTAAAAAGAGGCGTTTCTAATATTTTGATATGTCCTTGACGCACCAAATCTGGAAAAAACTGCAAAAAGAAAGTCAGCAGCAAAAGACGGATGTGCATTCCATCATTATCGGCATCGGTAGCAATGATAATATGATTGTATCTCAAATTTTCCAACCCTTCTTCTATATCCAATGCGTGCTGGAGTAGATTGAACTCTTCATTTTCATACACCACTTTTTTCTTATTGTTTTTGAAGCAATTGAGGGGTTTTCCTTTAAGCGAAAATACGGCTTGAAGCTCGGCATTTCGGGCTTTGGTTATAGAACCACTGGCACTATCTCCCTCCGTAATAAAGATTGAAGACAATGCTTTATCAGCATATTTGGCATCGGTAAGATGATATCGACAGTCACGAAGTTTCTTATTATGAATATTGGCTTTTTTGGCGCGTTCTTTGGCTATTTTTCGCACACCTTCCATATCTTTTCGCTCACGTTCGCTGGCTTGTATTTTTTTGAGCAATACTTCTGCTACTGCAGGGTTTTTATGCAAATAATTATCTAAATGCGTCCGCACAAATTCGCCCACAAATGTCTTCATTGTGGTGCTTTCGTTGTGCAATTTTTCGGTACCAAGCTTTGTTTTGGTTTGCGATTCAAAAAGGGGCTCTTGAATTCTCACACATATACTCCCCACAATACTCATACGAATATCTGCCGCATCAAAATCTTTTTTATAAAAATCTCGAATCGTCCTTACAATCGCCTCTTTAAAAGCGTTGAGGTGTGTACCGCCCTGCGTTGTGTTTTGTCCATTGACAAAAGTATAGTATTCTTCACCATATTTATTAGTATGGGTAAATGCTATTTCAATATCGCCTTCTTTCAAATGAATGGTTGGATAATGACGCTCTTCTTCGCCCGATTTTTTATCAATCAAATCTTTGAGACCATTGGCTGAAAAGTACTCTTGATTGTTGAAAATAATCTTTAGTCCCGAATTCAAATATGCATAATTCCACAATAATTCATTCAAATAATCTGCGATAAAACGATAATTTGTAAAAATGGTATTATCGGGCTTGAACCAAACCGTAGTGCCATTTTGTCCTTTTGAGGCTTCAATTTCAGTCTGATTTGCCAATTTTCCTTGCTTGAACTCCGCCGAACGCATTCTACCATCACGCACGGCTTTTACTCTAAAGGTTTCGGATAGCGCATTTACGGCTTTGCTACCCACACCATTCATTCCCACAGATTTCTTAAATGCTTTGCTATCAAATTTTCCCGAAGTATTCATGATAGAAACTACATCTACCAATTTTTCCAAAGGAATTCCTCTTCCAAAATCCTGAACCATTACATCTTCGGTAGATACATTCACCACTACTTTTTTGCCATAGCCCATAATGTATTCGTCTATGGCATTGTCCAAAATCTCTTTTACTAGAATATAAATTCCATCATCGGGCGAAGAACCATCCCCCGTTTTCCCAATATACATACCCGGCCTGTGCC